>NZ_VIOG01000046.1:0-350 GCF_009708045.1 Corynebacterium hiratae
CATTGCCATCCTCATCCTTAGCGGAGATCTTGGTGTCGTCGTCCTTGTTCTCAACCTTGATACCAGAATCCTGCGGATCATCAGTCGGATCAACAGGCTTCACATTGGAATCATCAACCGTGGTCTTGTCATCACCAGGCTGCTCCGGCTGCTCATCGGAGCCGTTATCGTCACGATCCTTCTCGTGGCCGTTAACCGGAACCTCGACCTCAACCTTGCCGTCCGGCAGATCCGGATCCTCAACAACTACCGTGATCGGACCATCAACATCCTCACCCGGAGTAACGATGACCTTGCCGTCCTCGTCAATCTCAACCGGGACGTCATTGCCATCCTCATCCTTAGCGGAG
>NZ_VIOG01000047.1:0-328 GCF_009708045.1 Corynebacterium hiratae
TGTAACCCGCACGAGTTTCAGCAGTCAGGTTGGATGACTTCTTGGTTGTTTAAGTTGTGTGGGGTGTTGTGTGAGAACTGTATAGTGGACGCGAGCATTAAACCATGTGCTTGTTACTGTCACTTTTTGTGTGGTGGCAATGTGTGTGGTTTGTGTGATTTCTTTGTTCTTTTGTGTTTTGTGTGTTCACACCAGCACAGTTTGTTGTGTTGGTTGTGTGTTCGTTATTTAGGGCGCATGGTGGATGCCTTGGCATGCTGAGCCGATGAAGGACGTGTAAGGCTGCGTTAAGCCTCGGGGAGTTGTCAATAAAGCGTTGATCCGAGGA
>NZ_VIOG01000048.1:0-321 GCF_009708045.1 Corynebacterium hiratae
ACCAGCGTGTCTCTTCGGCAAAATACTTCGCGGCCTTACGCAGGATGTCACGTTCTTCACGAAGCTTAGAGACTTCTTTTTCTAGCTGGCGGATCCGTTCAGAATCAGTCGTCGCCTGGGCGTTGTCACGCAGGGTCTTCGTGCGGGCGCGTTTGCCGGTGCCGTACTGCTTAAGCCAGGAATAAAGTGAGGATCGATTGACTCCAAGCTCTGCTGAAGCCGCGTGAAGTGAGAGGTCCTCATTGTTTTCGTAGAGGGCCACAGCATCACGTTTGAACTGTTCGGAGTACCTAGGCATGGTGGTAGATTACCTTTCTTCCC
>NZ_VIOG01000005.1:0-225967 GCF_009708045.1 Corynebacterium hiratae
CGTTGGTGATGTCGTTTCGACGTTTGACGCTGGAGGCGCCGCATTGTTTGCAGCGCCATCTGGTGGTGCCTTTGCTGGTGGTGCCGTTGCGTTTCATTTCACCGCCGCAGTGGCAGCGTGGTTGGTTCTTCGACATTGCGACACCACACCACGCCGCGCATAGCACATCACGGCTGCCACACCGAGGATTTCCCGTCGGGGGCTAGATATATGCTTCCGGAGCATATACTTTCCGGAAACCTACAGGTCAATCCGTGAAAATCCGCGATTCCGGACACACTTTTTGACCCTTAACCCCCGAAAGGTCTCCGGATACATGATCCGGAGACCTTTCGGCACATAAGAGGGACTCGCGTGCCCGTTTCGCCAAAGACTGGAAATAGAAAAGAGCCCGTCCTCTTGAAGGAGTCGGGCTCTTTGTGACTGCGCTGAGCTAATCAGCGAGTCCGCGTACTAATTAGCGGCGGAAGATCGGGTCCAGCACGTGTGCCGGGATGATGTGGTTGTACACAGCGAAGTTGTACGCAGCGAACAGGGCACCTGCAATGGCGGAGCCGATAGCAGCGTAGGTACCCTCACGCCAAGCCTTAGCCCAGGTCGGGTTGGTGGTGTCATCAGCGGTGTTCTCGCCGAAGAGGTCGGCGCCGGTGACCTTCTTGTCACCCTCGGTAGCGTCGCCCCACTTGGAGGACAGGGTAGCGTCGCTGTCGTCCTCCTTGACCTTCTCGTTTGCGGAGGACAGCTCGGAGGAGAGGGAGGTCTTCTCGGTGTTGTCCTCAGCAGCGAAAGCAACGGAGGTGCCAGCGAAAGCAACGGAAGCGGCGGTTGCAGCAGCAACAGCGGCGGTGCGGAAGTTACGCATGAAGTTTAAGCCTTTCGGAAAGTGTGAGTGGGGCGTCTTAGAAGGACGGGCCGTGGACGAAGAAGTTGTAGACCACGCCGATGAGGCCGGCGATGGAAGCGACGGCACTGGCAACGCCTACGCCGTAGAAGGTCTTGGCCCAAGTCGGCTGGTCGCCGATGGTGGTGCACTCGCCAGCTTCGCCCTCATCGCAGTGCTCAGACTTGGAGGAACCAAAGATGGCACGGCCGTCAGCCTCGGTGCCGATGTTGTCGTCCTCGTCGACGTTGAACCAGCCGCCAACCTTGGAGGACAGGGAGCCCTCAGGCTTGTCGTAAGGCTGACCGCCCTTTGCGTCTTCGACAGCTTCGGTGGTGTTGGAGCCGTCGAAGGTGGCTGCGGTGGCAACGGTGGAGCCGCCGAAGGCAACTGCGAGAGCGGTAGCGCCGGCGAGGGCTGCATTGCGGATACGCATATCAAAATTCCTTAATGTCGTACGTGCAAGGCCTCCTGGCGGAGGAGCCTCGATTCACAGGGATAGGGATGAGTTTGGTATCCCCAAAACACACTGAGCCGACAGAGACCATCGACTCGTTCCGGTGTCTGTATAAAACCTATCCAACGGTCAGCCAAAATGCACGCTAGTTGGAGCGTTCTTTTACGCGAGCGGCAGAGGTACCCCCAAATTGGGTTAAACCCTGAAAGCTGGCTGAGTGATGTTGCGGGCGTTAAGGCGGTCTTGTAATGCCAATAGGTAAATAAGGGGAAATTAGTTCAATCGCAGTGTGAAATAAATCACTGAACTATCTGTAACGATCACTCTAGCCACTCTAGTCCCAAAACGGCATTTTCGACGACCTCCGGCAACGCCGGGTGGATCCAATACTGTGAACGGGCGAACGTGCGCATGTCGAGGCCGCAGCTCATTGCGGTGATTAACTGTTGTATGAGAGTGGAGGCTTGCGGGCCCATGAGGTGAGCGCCGAGGAGCTGACCGGTCGAGCGGTCGGCCACGAGCTTGCAGACGCCCGTTGAATCCTCCATGGCCCAGCCATAGGCGACATCGCCGAAGTTCTGTACCTTCACTGTGACGTCGTAGCCCTGCTCGCGGGCCTGGGCTTCGGTGAGGCCCACGGTCGCAATCTGCGGGTGGGTGAAGACGGCGGCGGGAACGTGCTCGTGGGGCATGGGCTGAAGATCCTCTGGGTGCAACAGATTGTGCTGCACTGCTCGCTGCTCCGCGTTGGCGACGTGCTTGAGCATGTAGGGCGAGGAGACGTCGCCCAGCGCCCACACGCCCTCACAAGTGGTGCGGCCGTACTCGTCGACCTTGATGCGTCCGTCCTCGTGCATCTCGATCCCACTGGCGGAGAGATCCATCAGGTCGCCGTTAGGCTGGCGGCCGGTGGCGACAAGGATTGCCTCTGCTTCCAGGACGTCACCGTTATCCAAGGTGAGGCGCACACCGTCTGCGGTTTCTTCCACCGCCGTGGCGCTACCGATGCGGACATCGAAACGCTCTCGCAGGATGTCGTTGAAGCGTGAGCGTAGCTCTTCATCGAGGAAGCGGAGGAATGTCTCCGAGCGGTTGACCACGGTTACCTTGGTGCGCAGGCCGTCAAAGACATGGGCGAACTCCATAGCGATGTAGCCACCGCCGACAACGATGAGGCTGCGGGGCTGCTTATCCAGGCGCATGATGTCTTCGTTGGTATGGATCGGGGCAGTTGCGCTGGCATAGGGCTCAGGTAGTACCGGGCGCGAACCGGTAGCGATGACGATGTTGTCGCCAGTGATAATGTCATCGCCCACCTGCAGGGTCTTTGGTCCGATGAACCGCGCGTGTTGGTCAAAGACCGTAATATTTGGGGTCTCCTCGCCGCGGCGGTACTCTTCGCCGCCTTGGGCGATCAGATCAATGCGGTTGTCGAAGACGCGCTTGACAATGCCCTCCCAGTCCACAGCGTCCACGTGGGCGCTGACGCCAAGGCGCGTGGCTTCACGCGCAGCAAGCGCAACGTCGGCCGCATAGACGTACATTTTTGTAGGGATGCAGCCTACGTTGAGGCAGGTGCCTCCGAAGGTTCCCTTTTCAATGATGGCAATAGATTTATCGTCAAACTCGGGGGAGGGGATGGAGTTTCCCGACCCGGTGCCGATGATGACGAGATCAAAGTGCTGTGCAGAAGTCATGGCGACCATTGTAAAGGTTCTACAGCCGCGGCTTCTGGAGGTCGAAGAGCGCGCAGTGCGCACACTTACTGAGCACGCTGTTCTGCGTTTATCGGCGCAACGACGCGAAGCCACTCGGCCGCGGCATTCAGCGCGTCCTCCAACGGTTCGGGCCGAGAGAGGAAAAGGTCGTGGCGGCCATCTTGGACGACGTGGAGGGTGTAGCGCGAGCTCAGCTCCTTAGCCCAGCGCTGACTTTGCCGGACATCGACGACGACATCGGCCGTGTTGGAGGACTCGCTATAGGGCTGATCAAGTTGTGAGCGCGCCGAGGTCATCGTCAGCAGTGGAACTCCAATGGTGATACGCCCGGAATGGATGGCGTCGAAGCCGTGGAAAACAGCAGCGACCCAGCCCAAGTATTTCGCGTGCCCGCCCAGCGGTTTCAAGCGGCGATCAAAATCCCACTCGCCCTGTTCGTGGGAATGGATGGATTCCCCGTAGGTGGTGAGATCCCCGGCGGGTAGCTCGACGCGTGGAGCGATAGCAGCGCCGGCATAAACTATGCGCTTGACCACCTCATAAGCGCCGTCCGACATTCCCATCATGGCCAGCCAAGGGCTGTTGAAAACGACACCGGCGATACGGCTGAAACGCGCGGGGTCGTGGCGGCGAAGACGATCAAGCCACAGAGCGATGATGGTGCCGGCTGTGGAGTGTCCCATGATGACGACACGTGGGTTGGGGAGGGCGTCGAGGGCCGCGTTGAGGTCGGCATCGTAATACTGCACATCACTGATGTAGTGCCAGGTTTGTCCCTCCCGGCGGGAGCGACCACATTTGCGCAAATCGACTGCATAGAAGGCGTAGCCGAGCTCATAGAAGTAGCGGGCAACGTGCTCGTGGAAGAAGTAGTCTGTCATGCCGTGGACCCACACTAGAGCGGGGCGATCGTCGTGGGCGTTGGCGGCGGGGCTGTAGCGCACGAGAGTCGCGCAGACATCGCCTTCGCCATCGGGATCGGTGCCGAGCTCGAGCGTGGCAGCCTGAAAGTCTGGGCCGAGAAGATCTTCTGACCATTCGAGTTTGTCAAATGTCATGGAGTTCATGATAGGTCGTGCGGTCAGATCCGTTCGGATGGGCGGGGAGCTGAGCTGATATGCCCTGCACCTCAAAAGGGGTGGTGGTTTGGGATTCGGGCATTTATGTTTCGAGGAATGCCTATTTCGCAGGAAGGGGCGTAAGGTGGAATTAATGCTTGACGGATCTTCCTGAGTGGAGGTCTGTATGCCGGCTTGGCCTTAGCATCGTCGAGCGCTTTCTCACCGCGCCCTGCGCACCCACATGCGCAGGGCATTTGACCACATCGAATACATCGACTCTAAGAGGTAATAAGTACAGTGTCCTCCGATAAGAAGACAGCACAAGTAGTAGACGAGGTTGAGGTCGCACTCATTGGTGCAGGTATCATGAGCGCCACCCTCGGCGCCATGCTGCGTGAACTCGAGCCCAGCTGGACTCAGATGGTGTTCGAGCGCTTGGACGGTCCTGCTCTTGAGTCCTCCTCCCCGTGGAATAACGCCGGTACGGGCCACTCTGCACTGTGCGAGTTGAACTACACCCCGGAGAAGAACGGCCGCATTGACGTTTCCAAGGCCCTGAACATCAACGAGAAGTTCCAGGTTTCTCGCCAGTTCTGGTCCCACCAGCTCAACAACGGCATCCTCACTGACCCGAAGGCCTTCATCAACCCGGTTCCGCACGTGTCCTTCGCGCAGGGTTCCATTCAGGTGGATTACCTGAAGCGCCGTTTCGACGCGCTGAAGGACAATCACATGTTCCCCAACATGCAGTTCAGTGATGATGACGCCACCTTCCAGGAGAAGCTGCCCCTGATGTCTGAGGGCCGCGATTTCGGCTCCCAGAAGGTGGCCATTTCGTGGACCGATGCCGGTACTGACGTTAACTTTGGCGCCCTGGCTAAGCAGTTCTTCACCGCAGCTAAGGCTGCAGGCACCGAGATCCGCTACGGCCACGAGGTCGTCGATATTAAGCGTGACGGTTCCAAGTGGCGTGTGGTAGCAAAGAACCTGCACACCGGTGATTACGAAGCTGTCCACGCCAAGTTTGTCTTCGTCGGCGCGGGCGGTTATGCGCTCGATCTGCTGCGCAAGGCAGGTGTCCGTGAGGTCTCTGGTTTCGCGGGCTTCCCGGTCTCTGGCCTGTGGCTGCGCTCCAAGAACCCGGAGCTGGTCAAGCAGCACCACGCCAAGGTCTATGGCAAGGCTGCCGTCGGTGCTCCGCCGATGTCCGTGCCGCATCTGGACACCCGTGTCATCGACGGTGAAGAAGGCCTGCTGTTTGGCCCCTATGGTGGCTGGTCCCCGAAGTTCCTGAAGAAGGGCTCTTACCTGGACCTGTTCAAGTCCATCCGTCCGGACAACATCACCTCCTACCTGGGCGTGGCAGCACAGGAGTTCGGCCTGACCAAGTACCTGGTTACTGAGGTCCTCAAGGACTTCGACAAGCGCGTCGAAACCCTCAAGGAATACGTCCCGAGCGCCGATCCGGCCGATTGGGAGACCGTCATCGCTGGCCAGCGCGTCCAGGTCATTAAGCCGGCGGGTGCACCGCAGTTCGGCTCCTTGGAGTTCGGTACCACCCTCATCAACAACCCCGAGGGCAGCATCGCCGGCCTGCTCGGCGCTTCCCCGGGTGCCTCCATCACCCCGGCCATCATGGTCGAGCTGCTGGAGCGCTGCTTCGGTGAGCACATGATTCAGTGGGGCGACAAGATTCAGGAAATGATTCCGTCCTACGGCACCAAGCTCTCCAAGGACAAGAAGCTCTACGAGGAGATGTGGGAGTACACGCAGAAGACCCTGCAGCTTGAGTCCAAGTAGTCCCGCTTTTCGCTTCGCAGGTAACTCTCAGTAACTGGCAGGAAGCGTCCAGTGCATCGGAACGCTTCGCCAAGGAGGATGCTCCATACTTATGTTGTGCGTTTGAGAGAGCGCATGCGAGAGATAGAGAGAACCCCAGCCGCGCGGGGCGGTCGGCCTGAGAAACCGACTGGGAGCGTGGCAGTGAAAGATAGAGACACACCACCGCCCCGAGACTCCGTTTCCTTTCCTACGGAGAACTCGGGGCGGTGGTGTGTTCCCTTCTGTTTTGCACTCTTAGGTGCCGCAGTAGGTGAGATACCCCTCCGTGCCACCGGGCTGTTCATAGTCCGGTGCGGGGTCGAAGGGGTGGGTCGTGGCCTGGAGAAGGCGGGAGAACTCATCAAGATCGCCCAGCGCGGCTTCGACCAGACGCGGGCGGGGAATCACACGCGGCACGCTTCGCTCGAGTCGCGCAACGTCGGGGCCACTCGCGCAGTAGGCGTCAACGAACTGCGTGCCCGCGAACGCCTCATAAGCGGCTGCCGGTGTACCTGCCGCGGCGCTGACGAGAGCTCGGTGGGCCTGAGTGAGGTCTGGGCTCGCCTCAGTGAGTGCGGTGCTGTAGTCCCGAAAAAGCTCTTCAGGCATCTGCAAGCGCTGCAGTGCTTCGGCTCGCCGTGCTTTCTCGAAGCGTTCCGCAAAGGAATTGATGGCTTCCTGGGCCCAAGCGAGGGCGGAGTCAGGGGAGTCGTCGAGAAGCGGCAGCAGGGATTCAGCGAGCCGCGCGAGGTTCCATCCCACCATGTCGGGCTGGCGGCCAAAGCGGTAGCGGCCCTGCGTATCGATGGAACTAAACCAGGTATCGGGATCATAGTTTTCCAGGAATGCGCAGGGGCCGTAGTCGATGGTCTCGCCCGATAGCGTGGTGTTATCCGTATTCATCACGCCGTGGATAAAGCCCAGCTGCATCCATCCGGCGACCGTAGCGGCTTGCGCATCCATGGCACGGATGAACAATTCCTGATAGTCGGCACCGGGGTAGTGGCGTTCAATGGTGTAGTCAGCGAGCTGTTCGAGCAATCCGGGCCGCTGAGACTGCGCGGCGAAGTGAAAGGAGCCGACGCGAATGTGGCTTGCGGCCACGCGCACCAGCACGCCCGCCTCCTCCACCACTTGGCGTTGAATGGGGCGGCCGGTGGCAAGGACCGCGAGGGGCCGAGTAGTGGGTACCCCCAGGGCATGCATCGACTCGGAGAAGAGATACTCGCGCAGCATCGAGCGCAGTGTGCCACGACCATCAGAGCCGAAGCGCGAGTACGGTGTGGGTCCCGTCCCCTTGGCGTGCAGATCCCACAGACCTGCCGGGTTATGGGGAGCGGTGGGGCCTGTGACCTCTCCCAGTAGGAGAGCGCGGCCATCACCCATGGATGGGTTGTACTGCCCGAACTGAAAGCCGGCGTAGGCCATGGCGTGGGGAGCGATGGGGCCGCGGCCGAGGAGAAACTCCACGCCTTCGTCGCTGCGCAGCCAGTCTGGGTCGAGCCCGAGCGCAGAAGCCAGCTGTTCATTGAGCACCACGATCCGCGCCGCGGGCTGTTCCTCCCCTCGGGCCTCGGAGACGAAGTGGGGCAGGCGGTGGGCGAACTCAGTGTGCAGCTCGAAGGGAAGGGAAGGTTTAGGCATCGCAGGACTCCAGAGTGCCGCGAACGCGCACGTGGACGTTGCCGCCCACCCAGATGTTCCCGCCGTCGTCATCGATGAAGACTCGACCAGCGCGTCCTACCTGGCGACCTTGGGCCGCGGTGTAGCGAGCAGGAACTGCATTCTTGGCGCGGAGGAATTGGGCAGCCCCGCCGTTGAAGGACCCGGTGACGGGATCCTCGAAGTGCCCGGTAATGGCTCGTACTTCATACGCGGGGGCATCACCACCGGTGAGGCCGACCACGCCGACCTTCACGCCAGGCGTGGGTGTGGGGTTGAGTTCGCGTACTGCCTCGGCGGAATCCAGCTGGATGAGGCGCCATCCGGGGCCGTTGTCTACCCAGCCGGAGTCAACGATGCGGTCGACGTCAACTCCGAGAACTGCAGCTGCATCGGCTCGTTCGGCATCGCTGAGAGCCCCCTCGCGCACCAAGGGTGGGGTAGCGAAGGCGAAGCGTCCGTCCTCCTGGCGTACGGTGACTAGGCCTACACCGCATTCCTGAATTAAGGTGCCGCTTTTTTCAAGCAGCTCTGCTGCCACCCGGGCGGTGCCCAGCGTGGGGTGGCCGGCGAAAGGAAACTCTTCGTAGGGGGTAAAGATCCTCACCCGGTAGTCCGCGCGTGGATCCGTAGGCGAGCACAGGAACGTCGTCTCAGAGAAATTGGTCCAGTGCGCGATGCGCTGCATCTCTTCGGTGCTCAAGTCATCGGCATCCGCGACCACGGCGAGGGGATTTCCGCTGAACGGACCAGTGGCGAAGACATCTACTTCAAAGAATCGGTGCTGCATGGACCCCAAGCCTAGTCGCACCGGTGGGTGCGGAGGTCTACGCTGGGCTGCATGAGCGAAGCACTCTTTAGCCGCGTCGAGCCCATCCAAACCATGGCTGATGGGACCGTCAAGCAGGTCAACCCCTTCTCCGGAACGGAGGTGTGGACGGTGCCTGGCCGCGGCAACCGCCCGCTCGCGCATCCAGCACAGGACCCACAACCGCTGGCGGCCGATGCTTTCACGCACACCTGCGCCTTTTGCTCAGGCCGCATGCTGGATACCCCACCGGAAAAGTCCCGTATTCTGGCTTCGGGGGAGATTCAGCGCGGCCTCCTTCCTCACGAGCTGGATGAGTCCGTACCAGCCTTTCGCCGCGTGCCCAACCTTTTTGAGATCGTGTCCTATGACTATTGGCACGAGAACTATGGCTTCACCATGGACCCCGACGTGGCCCGCCACAAGGAGCGCTACGAGTCCGACGAAGCTGGGCGCCTGCATGTGCTCAATGTGGTGCGCACCAAGCTCAAGGCGGCGGGGAAGGATGCCGCGCTGGACGACGAATCCCTGCTCGCCCTCGCCGATGGCTTCTTCGGAGGTGGCCACGACGTCATCATTTCTTCGCGCCACTTTGTGGAGGGTGCGGTCGATGATAGTCAGCTCGCGTCCTCCGGCACGCTGAGCCCCGATGAGCACTTCCTGCTGACAACATTCACTGCGGAATCGACGCGCGAGCTCTACCAGCGCAACCGCTATGCCTCTTATGTCGCCGTGTTCCAGAACTGGCTAGCACCGGCGGGCGCGTCCTTCGATCACCTGCACAAGCAGCTCGTCGCTATTGACGCCTTAGGTATGGCTGCCCACCAAGAAAACGCGATTCTGCGGGCGCACCCGAATATGTACAACGATTGGGCGGTTGGCTACGCGGCAAAGCGCAACCTCGTTATCGCCGAAAACGACTATGCGGTTCTCTTCGCCGGCTTTGGCCACCGCTATCCCACACTGGAGATCTTCTCCAAGTCGCCGCGCTGTGAGCCCTGGGAGCAGACCCCCGGTGAGGTTCGCGGGATGTCGGACCTTATCCACGCAGCGCATGCCGCTGTGGGTCCGGATGTGGCCTGCAATGAAGAGTGGCACCACCGCCCGCCCAGCGTGGATCTGCCGCAGCCGTGGCGTGTGATGATCAAGCTCAGGGTATCGACCCTGGCCGGTTTTGAGGGCGGCACGAAGGTGTACATCAACACCATCGATCCCTGGGGATTGCGCGATCGCATCGTGGATGCCATGTTCCGCCTGCGCGAGCGCGGCAAGATTGCCTCCGGTATCGCGATTGCCACTGAGTGCGAGCTCAAGCGCAACAGCTTGCGCTATAACCCATTGGTTTGAATGGCCCCGCTTCTCCGGAGGCAGATAAATTGATAAATAGATAAATCGGCGAGCGTTGATAAATTGATAAATAGATAAATCAGACCACGAGCACGAGCTCGGTGCCGCGCAATTCGGTGCTCATGCCTGCCTCCTGCGCAATACTGGCCGCATCCTTGAGGGAGGAGACACGCTCACCACTCAGGGCCAGCACGCGTGCGAGCTCCCCTTTGTAGTGCTTGTTGAAGTGAGAGACCACCTTGCGGGAGCCATCCTCTTGCACCGTCTCCACGCGCACGGTGGCGGCGTCCTTGAGCTTGCCCAGTTGCTGGTAGGTGCCCGAGCGCATATCGATGAGGAACTCGTCGGCGTCGACAAGCGCGCGCAGCTCCTCCGTAATGGCCGTACCCCAGCGCGACTTCAGCGTCCGCCCGTCCAGTTTCGTACTACCGGAGAGTCGGTAGTGCGGGATGAGGTCATCGGCTCGCACCAGACCAAATAGTGCATCGCCCACGGCGAGGTAGCTCCGCGCTTCCGGGGGAAGGGTGGGGGCGTCGAGGGCGTCGTACAGCACGCCGGTGAAACGCTCCAGCGCGGGCATGGTCGGGGAGGATGCCAACTCGCGGTTAGACTCGGCTTCCCCACGCAGCTTCTCAGAGAGTTTGAGCACTTCCAGCGCTTCATCGACGTCGAGGGACGACAATTCTGCAGCGATTTCTTGGCGGATCGGATTCAACGCGGGAAAAGAAAGCTCGTCCCAATTCAGGGCCGCGCCGTTGCCGCCGTGTGCTTTGGTCTCAGAAGGAGGGAGGATGATCAGCATGGCTACATGCTAGCGATGTAAACTGAGCAACCATGATTACACGTCTTTCTGAGCTTTTCCTCCGCACTCTTCGTGAGGATCCGGCTGATGCCGAAGTCCCCAGCCACAAGCTTCTCGTCCGCGCAGGCTATGTGCGCCGCGTTGCGCCGGGTGTGTATACCTGGCTGCCATTGGGGCTGCGCGCCATGCGCAAGATTGAAGACGTTATCCGCCAGGAGATGAACGCCATCGGTGGCCAGGAGATGCTGTTCCCGGCGCTGCTGCCGCGCGATCCTTATGAGCAGTCGAACCGCTGGACGGAATACGGCGATAACTTGTTCAGGCTTAAGGATCGCAAGGGCGCAGACATGCTGCTGGGCCCGACCCATGAGGAGATGTTCGCCACCGCGGTGAAGGATATGTACTCCTCCTACAAGGACTTCCCGGTCACGCTGTACCAGATTCAGACTAAGTACCGCGATGAGGAGCGCCCGCGCGCTGGCGTGCTGCGCGGCCGCGAGTTCACCATGAAGGACTCCTACTCCTTCGACATGACGGATGAGGGGCTCGATGAGTCCTATGCCCGCCACCGCAAGGCCTACCAGAACATCTTTGACCGCCTGGAGATTGATTACGCGATCTGTAAGGCCACCTCCGGTGCGATGGGTGGCTCGGCCTCCGAGGAGTTCCTGGCTGTGTCCGAGGTGGGCGAGGATACCTTCGTCCGCGCCACCGAGGGTGATTACGCGGCCAACGTGGAAGCGGTGGTGACCCAGGCGCCGGAGGAGATTCCCTTCGATGGTCTGCCGGAGGCCCAGGAGCACGAGACTCCGAAATCCGAGACCATTGAGTCCCTGGTGGAGTGGGCTAACAGCGCCGGCATTACTGTCGACGGCCACGAGGTTACCGCAGCGGACACCCTCAAGTGCATGATGATCAAGGTGGCCGCCCCCGCAGCTACGGAGGAAGAGAAGGAATGGGAGCTCGCCGCCGTCCTCATTCCGGGTGACCGCGAGCTGGATGAAAAGCGCCTGGAGGCCTCTCTTGAACCGGCTGAGTTTGAGCTCGCCGGTGAGGGGGACTTCAAGAAGAACTCTTTCCTGGTCAAGGGCTATGTTGGACCGCGTGTCCTGAATGCTCACGACGTGAAGGTCTACGCAGACCCACGAGTGGTTTCTGGTACCTCCTGGATTACCGGTGCCGATGCCCCGCAGCGTCACGTCGTTGGTTTGGTGGCTGGCCGTGACTTCACCGTGGATGAGTTTATCGAGGCCGCCGAGGTCAAGGAAGGGGACCCGGCACCGAACGGCCAGGGCACTCTGACCCTGGAGCGCGGCATCGAGCTGGGCCACATCTTCCAGCTGGGCCGCAAGTACACCGAGGCTTTCGACGTCCAGATTCTGGATGAGAACGGCAAGCGCGCCGTGCCGACCATGGGTTCCTATGGCATTGGTGTTACGCGCATGCTCGCGGTGCTGGCGGAGCAGCGCCACGATGAGAAGGGCCTCAACTGGCCGGTGGCTGTGGCCCCGTACCAGGTGCACGTGGCCGTAGCGAACAAGGATGCCGCTGCCCTCGAGGCAGGCCAGAAGCTGGTGGAGGATCTGGACCGTGCGGGCGTGGAGGTGCTTTTCGACGATCGCCCCAAGGTTTCCCCGGGCGTGAAGTTCAAGGACGCGGAGCTTCTGGGCATGCCGTTCATCGCCATCCTGGGCCGCGCCTTTGCCGACGGCATCATTGAGCTGCGCATCCGCGGCGGCGAGACCCGTGAGGTCCCCGCAGACTCCATCGTGGACACCTTAACGGAGCTCATCCGCGGCTAGGTGCGTTAAGCGCGTAGGCTCGCGGGTATGAGTTCTCACAACCCCGCAGTGACATATTCAATGGCTGCAGCACTCTCTGCCATGGGAGTGCTGCATTTTGCTAAGCCGAAGCCCTTCGAGTCCATCATCCCGCCACAGCTTCCAGGGTCGGCTCGCTTCTACAACTTCACCTCTGGCGCCTGGGAAGTGGTGACCGGTGCACTCCTGTCGAACCCATCGACGCGGCCTGCAGGCGGCCTTTCAGCCCTAGCTTTGCTCGCTGCCGTGTGGCCGGCGAACTTCTACCAGGCCTACAGGGACTTAGAAAGCGGCAAGGCATCAACCGGCAAGAAGATCTACCACGCGGTGCGTCTGCCGTTGCAGATTCCGGTCATGCGCTATGCCTGGTCGCTGTACGCCGAAAAGAACGCCAAACGTCGGTAGCTCAGGAAAATCGAGCTCGCGAGGGAGGAATTAAGCTGCACTGATGCGGTGAGATTGGGCGGCTACAGAAATAAGCCAGCTTCGCCATTCAGCATTGGGTGCCGCTTGGTCGGGCACCTCCTGTGAAGCGGCGGAGGCCCATGTCACCGTGTCACTATGCGCGACGTCGTCAAGGAACGCGCGCGCTGAGGCGGCGTCTACGGGCAGCTCACCGGAGGTCGAGGTGTAGGCCGCTGCGGGCTGTGGCACTGGTCCGATTTTGGCTACTGCTTCTTGGAGCGCGAGGACGCGGTTCTCGTGCAGAGCGAGGCGCTCATCAACCAGCTCTTCGACGTCAGGTGTGACATAGGAACGAGCAAAGTCCAAGGCATACACCTGCCGGTATTCCCAGTCCAAGAGTTCGGTGGCGAGGTCAGCGTCATCCTCCGTCAGCTCCGGCACAGCGCCCGGTTCATCGGTGGAGCGGGCCTCCATTGCGATGGCTTGGGCGACGAGCAAGGGCCGAGATTCCGGGGAGACCGCGTCAAGTTGCTCTTCAATCGATGAAGAAGCTGCGGCAAGCACGGCAGCCGCATCAGTGGCCTCGTATGCTTCACCCTCACGATTCACTTCGCAGGAGCGCGGAACGTGTCCTTCCTCGTCGCGGCCGCAGAGGCGCTCAATTTCGGAGTAAAGCTCGTCTGCGTGCTGCGCGCGCAGGGACGCGGCATCGGGATCGAGTTCCTGCAGTGCGTGGGCGTCGGCGCTGGCATCGTGAGCCAGAGAGGTCAACGTAGGGTCCGCGTGGGGGCCAAAATAGTCCACGATCGCGTCGGTGGCTTGGCAGCCGCCCAACCATGGGGCGGCGCAGACAAGGAGGGCGGGCACAACTACTCGGCGGTTCACGCGATAGACCCTACCCGTGTGACCTAGTCTAGAGCGCATGGCATTCCCAACACCCGCACAACTGACCGAAATCCTCCAGCCTGTTGCCGCCGCACGCGGCCTCGACATCGAAGATGTGAAGACTACACGAGCTGGTAAAAAGTCGCAGGTTATCATCCGCATTGATGGTGATGAGCGTCCGAGCTCCGATCTCATCGAGGAACTTTCGCAGGAGATTTCCGAGTTTTTTGATGCACAGGAGGAAGCGGGCACTCTTAACTTTGGGGCAGGCTACACCCTAGAGGTCTCGACCCCCGGCGTGGATTTTCCGCTCAGCGCACCACGCCATTGGCGTCGGAACCAAGGAAGGCTGGTCGGCTATGCGTTGAGCGACGAGCCCGGCACCACCCGTGTCGCCAGAATCGGTGCTCTCTCCGCGGACGAAGAATCAGTGGCGCTCATCACGACCGTGAAGAAGGAGGTGCGCTATCAGGTCGAGCGATTGGAAAATGTGAGCCGTGCAGTGGTAGAAATTGAATTTGCTCAACCTTCAGCACAGGAGCTGGAGGCGGCAATGCAGACGTTCGACTTCGCCGAGCAGAACTCGGCAACCCGAGAGGACTAACAAGTGAATATTGATCTAGAGGCACTCCGCACGATTCAGCGCGAGCGAGGCGTCCCGGTGAAGGACCTGCTCGAGGCAATCGCGGGTGCCCTTTTGTATTCCTACCTGGATCACCGTGCTGAGTCCGCTGAGACGAAGGCGGAGGGGACAAAGTCCCGCGTGGATATCGACGCCGATACCGGCGCCGTTGCCGTCATCGTGACGGAAAGCGATCTGGAGACCGGAGAGGTCGTCAGCGAGTACGACGACACCCCGGATAACTTTGGGCGCATCGGCGCCCAGGCTGTCCGCGATGCCATCCTGCGCAAGCTGCGCGAAAACGAAGCGGAGCGGACCTATGATTCCTATTCAGAATTGATCGGCACGGTGGTGTCGGGCGTCGTCCAGCGCGATATCCATGCCAACAAGCGCGGCGTTATCGTGGTGCAATTGGGTACCGAGCACGATTCGCAGGATGCTTTCCTGTTGCCGGCCGAGCAGCTGCCGGGGGAGAAGCTTGAGCACGGTGACCGCGTTAAGGCTTATGTCGTGGGTGTAAACCGCAACGGGGCGAAGGTGCAGATTACGCTGTCGCGTACCCACCCAGAGCTGGTTCGCGGCCTCTTCGAGCTGGAGGTCCCTGAGGTGGCCGACGGCGCAGTAGAGATCATCGCCATCGCCCGTGAGGCAGGGCACCGCTCCAAGATCTCCGTTCGCGGCCAGGCCAAGGGCCTCAACGCCAAGGGTGCATGCATCGGCCCGAAGGGTTCCCGCGTCAGCAACGTGATGCGTGAGCTCGGCGGTGAAAAGATCGACATCATCGATTACAACGAAGACCCAGCCGTCTACGTGGGTAATGCTCTCGCACCGTCGAAGGTCGTGCGCGTAGAAATCCTCGACGAGGAAGCACAAGTAGCCAAGGTAACCGTACCGGATTACCAGCTCTCGCTCGCTATCGGCAAGGAAGGGCAGAACGCTCGCCTCGCAGCTCGCCTGACCGGATGGAAGATTGATATTCACTCCGATGCCGCTCGTGACTAGCTTTCCAACCAGCCTGCGGTGGGATTAAAGGTTTGGCCTATTTTCGCGTAGACTAGACAACGGCCCACATGCAGGAATGCTGTGGCGTAGTAGTAGTGGTGATTCGACGTAAGGAGTGGGATGTCTCAGGGACAGCGACTCCGCACCTGTATCGCCACGCGTCAAAAGCATCCCGACACGGAATTGCTCAGGGTTGTCGTCGATAGGGACGATCCCACAGGAAGCCGTGTTGTTCCGGATCCGTGCCGCCGCCTCCCCGGCAGGGGGGCGTGGATTAGGCCAGATCTGGAGGCAGTAGAGCTGGCGGAGCGAACCCGTGCCTTCAGGCGCGCGCTCCGATTGTCCACAGACGTGGACACAGGTCACGTACGTGAGTACCTCGCTGCTCAGCAGCAGGTGCAGTCGGCGGGCAACAGCCCGTTCGACCCAGAGTTAAAAAGGAAGACCGAACACTGATGAGCGCACAACCATGAAGCAGCATCAGCGATGAAAGTCCATAGCCATTAACTAGGGGTCAAGCCGTATTCCGCGGCCTTGGCTCCTAGAAAGATTAAAGAGGAGACAAGTGCCCGGAAAGCTACGTGTACACGAGTTGGCAAAGCAGCTCGGGGTAACCAGCAAGGAACTGCTCGCCACGCTGAAGGAACAAGGCGAGTTCGTCAAGACCGCATCCTCGACCATCGAACCGCCGGTGGTCAAGAAGATGCGCGCACATTATGAAGCTAAGGGTGGCAACGACAAGCCGGCGGAGAAAACCGCGCCGGCAGCCTCCCCGGCCTCTGCTGCCAAAAAGGCGGCAGAGAAGAAACCAGCAGAGAAGCAGCCGGCTACCGCCGCTAAGCCTGGTCCGAAGCCGGGGGCAGCGCCGAAGCCGGGTGCCGCTCCCAAGCCGGGCGGCGCCCCGAAGCCGGGAACTGCGCCTAAGCCGGGCGGTGCCCCGAAGCCGGGTGCACAGCGCAAGAATGCGGACAAGCCTGGCGAGCGCGCAGTTACACCGCGCTCCATGCCGAAGCCTGGTGGTACCCGTCGCGTCGCCAATAACCCGTTCTCCACGGGCGGCTCGAGCGATCGCCCCAGCCCCGGACCACGTCCGGGCGGCAGCAAAGGGCAGCGCTCCGCCGGCAAGCCTGGTGATAACCGCGGTGGCAAGGGCGGAGCACGCCCGCAGGGTGATGGCAATCGCAGCGGCGGACGCCGCCCATCGCCGGCCATGATGCCTTCGCACCCGAACCCGGCCAGCATGCCGTCGAAGGCCGCAGGCAGCGGCGGTGGCGGTCGCGGCCGCGGTGGTCGTGGCGGCGGACCGGGCCAAGGCGGCCCAGGCCACGGTGGTTTCCGTGGCGGACGCGGCGGTCGCCGCGGTGGTACCGCGGGTGCATTCGGTCGTCCCGGTGGCGCACCGCGTCGCGGCAAGAAGTCGAAGCGTCAGAAGCGCCACGAGTTTGAAGAGCAGCAGAAGCATGAGGTAGGCGGCGTACGCCTGCCTGACGGCGGCGGCAAGGTAGTTCGCCTGCGCCGCGGTGCTTCCCTGGCTGACTTTGCCGAGAAGATCGGTGCGGATCCCGCAGCATTGGTTCAGGCACTGTTCAACCTCGGCGAGATGGTGACGGCTACGGCCTCCGTATCCGAGGACACCCTGCAGCTTTTGGGCTCGGAGATTAACTACGAGGTCCAGGTCGTCTCGCCGGAGGATGAGGACCGCGAGCTGCTCGAGTCCTTCGACCTGCAGTTCGGTGAGGACGAGGGCGGCGAAGAAGCCCTTGAGAAGCGCCCGCCAGTCGTTACCGTGATGGGTCACGTTGACCACGGTAAGACCCGCCTTCTGGACACCATTCGTAAGACCAACGAAGGTGCGGGTGAGGCCGGTGGCATCACCCAGGGCATCGGTGCCTACCAGACCACGGTGAATCTCGAGGATGGCCCGCGTACCATCACCTTCCTGGATACACCGGGCCACGAGGCGTTTACCGCCATGCGTGCCCGTGGTGCCAAGTCCACCGACTTGGCCATCCTGGTGGTCGCCGCTGATGACGGCGTGATGCCGCAGACGATTGAGGCGATTAACCACGCGAAGGCAGCGGACATCCCAGTCGTTGTCGCGGTCAACAAGATTGATAAGCCGGAAGCTTCCCCGGATAAGATCCGTGGTCAGCTCACTGAGTACGGTCTGGTGCCGGAGGAATACGGCGGCGACACGATGTTCGTGGACATCTCCGCGAAGAACAACATCAACATCGACGAGTTGCTGGAGGCTGTCATCCTGACGGCGGACGCTGCACTCGAGCTCACCGCTAACCCGGATATGGATGCGCAGGGTTCTGCCATCGAGGCTCACCTCGACCGTGGCCGCGGTCCGGTGGCTACCGTCATCATTCAGCGCGGTACGCTGCGCATTGGTGATTCCATCGTGGTTGGCGATGCGCACGGACGTGTGCGTCGTATGCTCGATGAGTTTGGCAACGACGTGGAAGAGGCCGGCCCGTCCCGCCCGGTCCAGGTGCAGGGTCTCAACGGCGTGCCTGGTGCCGGCGACAACCTCTTGGTTGTCGAAGATGACCGCGTCGCTCGCCAGATTGCCGCACAGCGTGACGCGCGTAAGCGTTCTGCTCTGCAGGCCAAGGCCCGCAAGCGCGTCTCCCTCGAGGATCTGGATGCAGTGCTCAAGGAAACTTCGACGCTCAACCTCATCCTCAAGGGCGACAATGCCGGTTCCGTCGAAGCTCTGGAAGATGCCCTGCTGGACATCGAGGTCGACGACGAGGTTCAGCTCAACATCATCGACCGTGGCGTCGGTGCTGTGACGCAGACCAACGTCAGCCTGGCTGCGGCTTCCGACGCCGTCATCATCGCCTTCAACGTTCGCGCTGAAGGCAAGGCGACGGAGGAAGCGAATGCCGAGGGCGTTGACATCCGCTACTACACCGTGATTTACCGCGCCATTGAAGAGGTTGAGGCAGCTCTCAAGGGCATGCTCAAGCCCATCTACGAGGAGCGGGATACCGGTGCGGCGGAGATCCGCGCGCTGTTCAAGTCCTCCGCCGTCGGCACCATTGCCGGTTGTATGGTCACCGAGGGCAAGGTCAAGCGCAACGGCAAGGTCCGCCTCGTGCGCGACGGAAACGTCATCGTCTCCGATGCCAAGATCGAGTCCCTGCGCCATGAGAAGGATGACGCAAACGAGATCAACGCTGGCTACGAGTGCGGTATGGTCCTGTCCTACCCGGACATCCAGGTAGGCGATATCATCCAGGCCTACGAGGAAGTCGAGGTCCCGCGCGACTAATCACATCCGAGCTCTCAGTTCACTAAGAGCGCTCAGATGATAAAGCCCAGCCAGGAAACTTTCCTGGCTGGGCTTTAATCATTTCGGCCGAAAGGTGCAGAATCGGTATCCTAGACTAGTTGCCAGTACCCGTACGCAAAGGAGCTTCACCATGGTTGATCACGCACGCGCCGCGCGCATGGCAAAGCGCATTCAGACAATCGTTGCCAGCGCTATTGAACGCCAGATTAAGGATCGTCGCCTTGAGCTTGTGACTATCACGGATGCCCGCGTTACGGGTGACCTGCACGATGCCACCGTGTACTACACGGTGCGCGGCGCGGATATCGAATCCGAGCCGGATTACGATCAGGCTGCCGAGGCTCTCACGCGAGCTAAGGGGCAGTTGCGCAAGATCGTGGGCGACGAACTGTCGGTTCGCTTTACGCCGACGCTGTCCTTTGAGCTTGACACTGTCCCCGAGGCGTCCGCTCACATGGAGGATTTGCTCGCCCGCGCCCGTGCCCGCGATGCGGAGTTGGCCAAGTTGAAGGAAGGCGCGCAGCCGGCTGGTGATGCGAATCCGTACAAGACCTCGGATAAGGAAGAGGACTAAGTGTCACGAACCAACTACGAAGCCGCAGTTGATGCGCTGGTGCAGGCCAGCAGTATTTGCATTATCACGCACTTGCGCCCAGACGCCGATGCTGTCGGCTCTGCGGCGGCCCTCACCTTGGCGCTGCGCCAGCGCGGGAAGCAGATCCGCACCGTGATCGGGCAGCGCCGCGATATTTCCGCCAACCTATTCTCCATTCCTACCGTGGACGAGATTGAGTTGGTGGATGAGCTTCCGCAGGGCTACGACCTTTATGTCACTGTGGACTGCGGCTCGATAGATAGGACGGGTTCGGTGGCCCGGGAGATCGAGAAAATGGCCGCCGTCGGCCGCGTCCTATGTATCGATCACCATGCTTCTAACGACGGCTTCGGCGCCATCAACGTGGTGGATCCAGTGTGTGAGTCCACCACGGTGGTTCTTCTCGATATCCTGGATAGGCTTTCCATCCAGATCGATCGCGTCATCGCGCACTGCCTGTACGCGGGCCTTGTTACCGATACCGGTAACTTCCGGTGGGGCCGCCCAGCGATGCATGATATCGCTGCGCGCCTGATGCTCTATGGGCTCGACACCAAGCAGATTGCGCTGGAACTCATGGACTCCAGCACGGCCGATGACCTGCAGATGATCGGACGCGTGCTCTCAGGCCTCAGGATTGAGGAAGCAGGGGAGCACCGCCTGGCTGTTCTCTTCGTGCCGCATGAGGAAGTCGCGTCTCATGCCGATTCCGCCATTGAGTCTTTTGTCGACTATGTACGCGCATTGAAGGGCACTGACATTGGAGTGGTCTTCAAGGAACAGGCGCCCAATGTGTGGGCAGTATCTTTGCGTTCCTCTGCGGTCAACTGCGCCGAAGTGGCCCTCACCTTCGGCGGCGGTGGGCATGTTCCGGCGGCTGGCTATACCGCGCACGGAACGCCCGAGGAGGTTATCGCGCAGCTGGTAGGTGCGTTGTCCTAAATGGCTTCCGAGCAACCAGTCAAGGTATCTGCCGCGGAGGTTTTCCGTCTTGCCGTGCCCGCTCTGGGAGTTCTCGCGGCGATGCCGCTTTATTTGCTCCTGGATACCGCGGTGGTGGGCCGGCTAGGGGCGGAGGATTTGGCCTCGCTAGGGGCTGCGGCCACGCTGCATTCCGTGGTCACTACACAACTGACCTTCTTGTCTTATGGCACGACCGCGCGAGCCTCTCGTTTATTCGGGGCGGGTAAGCGGGAAGAGGCCGTGGCGGAGGGCGTGCAAGCAACGTGGGTTGCCGTGGGCGTGGGGTTGGTGCTCGCTATCATCATGTGGCTCTTTGCCGGCGTCTTCGCGATGTGGTTGACTGGCAATCCAGATACGGCGCGGGGGACAGCACAGTGGCTGCGAATCGCGGCCGTCGCTATTCCTTTTACCCTCATCAACATGGCTGGCAACGGCTGGATGCGCGGTGTTCAAAACACCCGCAAGCCTCTCTACTTCACCCTTGCAGGTATGGTTCCTGGCGCCATCGCGGTGCCTATTTTCGTGCACTTCTGGGGGTTGCCGGGCTCAGCTCTGGCCACGGTGCTGGGCATGGGGATCATCGCGGCGTTCTTCGTGGCGGAGCTGCGCCGCGAGCATGTCGGTTCGTGGGAGGTCCGCTGGAGCGTTGTGCGTCGGCAGCTCGTGTTGGGGCGTGACCTCATCGTGCGTTCGTTGAGTTTCCAAGTGGCATTTTTGTCGGCGGCAGCGGTGGCCTCGCGTATCGGAACCGCCCAGTTGGCTGCGCATCAAATCATGATGCAGATGTGGAACTTCCTGTCCCTCGTTCTGGATTCCCTCGCTATCGCTGCCCAAGCATTGACCGGCGCGGCATTGGGGGCAGGGTCAGCGCGCTATGCCCGCACGGTGGGAACCAAGGTGACGCTCTACTCGACGTCCTTCTCCCTCGCGCTCGCAGCGGTACTAGGCCTCGGCGCCGGTGTCATCCCGCAGATTTTTACTACGAGCCCGGAGGTCCTCGAGGTCATTTCCGGCCCGTGGTGGGTTATGACTTTCCTCGTCATTATTGGCGGCGTCGTTTTCGCCCTGGACGGCGTCCTCCTAGGCGCTGGGGACGCAGCCTTCCTCCGCACGCTCACCCTCGCATCGGTGCTCTTGGGCTTCCTCCCCGGTGTCTGGTTGGCCCTGGTTTTCGGCACCGGCCTGACCGGGGTGTGGGGCGGAATCGCCGCGTTCATCCTCATCCGCATGGTGGGCGTGGTGTGGCGCTTTTACTCCATGCGGTGGGCGCAGGTCTAGCCCTGTGGTAAAAGTAGAGAGAATGTTTGTGTGAAGGAGGCGCTATGACCACGTTGTGGGCTGTCTCCGATCTCCACGCGGCGGTGCGAGTCAACGGGGACCGTATCGAGGAACTCGTTCCGCCGAATCCGAATGACTGGTTGATTGTGGCGGGCGATGTGGCCGAGCGCATTGACCTTGTCATCAACACCTTGGCGCGGCTGAAAAACCGCTACGCCACCGTGATCTGGGTGCCCGGCAATCACGAGCTCTTTTCCCGCGGCCAGGACGCGTATCAGGGACGTGAAAAATACGATCGGCTCGTGGAGGGCTGCCGGGAGATTGGCGTGGTTACCCCAGAAGACCCTTTCCCGGTTTTTGGAGGGGTTACTGTCGTCCCGCTTTTTACGCTGTATGATTACAGTTTTCGTCCGCCGGGAACAACGGTAGAGCAGGCGCTCGCGAGCGCGAAGCAGAAGCAGATCATCATGACCGATGAATTTGCTATCGCCCCGTTCGTCGATGTCCGCGCGTGGTGCTGGGACCGCTTGGCGTATTCCATCAAGCGCCTATCACGGGTTGAGGGCGAGACCGTCCTGATCAATCACTGGCCGCTGGTGCAGGAGCCAACCTTGTACCTGCGCTGGCCCGAGGTGGCGTTGTGGTGTGGAACCCGCCACACGCGTTCCTGGCCGCGGCGCTACAACGCCAAGGCGGTCATCTACGGTCACCTCCATATGCCTAACCGAGCCAACATTGATGGAGTAGACCACATTGAGGTGTCTTTGGGCTATCCGCGTGAGTGGCAAGCGCACGGACATCTCCAGCCGTGGCCATATCCGGTGCTGAGTATTGATGAGAAGACAGGGAGGGCAGAGCATGCTTGAGCCGTCCCTCTTCCCGGAGTCAGCGCGATATTGCTATGTGCGTACAGACGAGTCGATGACCGATCTGCTCAATTACAACCACCTATCCCCGGAGGAGCGCTCCGTGGTCTCCCAAGCCGTGGACGTGCGCAAGTCCGAATTTGGGGATGCACGCTGGTGTGCCCACCAAGCCTTGAAGGAGCTCAACTACACCGACAATGAGCCGATTCTGCGCGGCGAGCGAGGCATGCCGCTGTGGCCGGAGGGCTATACCGGATCGATGACGCACACCGAAGGCCTGCGTGCAGCGGTAGCAGCGCCAACCACCCACGTGCGCTCGATGGGGCTGGATGCCGAACCCGCGGAGCCTTTGCCGGAGCATGTGCTGACGATGATCGCTCGGCCGGGGGAGATGCCGCAGCTGGCTCAGTTACAAGCGGCGGGTATTTCCTGCCCGGACCGCCTGTTGTTCTGTGCCAAGGAGGCCACCTACAAGACCTGGTTTCCCATGACCCGGCGGTGGCTTGATTTTGACCAAGCGGAAATTGACCTGCGCCTAGACGGAACGCTCGTCTCTTACCTCTTGGCGCGGCCGACTCCAGTGCCGTTCATTACGGGGCACTGGATCATCCGGGATGGCTATGTCATCGTTTCTGCTGCCGTTCCAGCGCTCAACTTTGACAGGTAAACCGGGTCATTAAAGCGTCGAGGGCCGCGCGACGAAAACCGTGGCTAAGCGCTTTCCTTTCTCCTTGATCAGGGCGATCGAGCGTCCCTGCGGATCGACGGCCGCGTACGTGCCTTTCAACCCACGCGGCTCTAGCCACTTGCCCATAGCCAGGGCCTGGGCCTCGTCATCGGTGACTTCTAAAACCGGATAGCTGCGAGCGAGAGCCTCATCGAGGCTGAGGGACAGGGTCGGAGAGTCCTCGAGAGTAGAGAGGGGGAGGGCGTCGTCAAGCGTGAAAGGGCCCACCTCCGTGCGGCGCAAGGCGGTGAGATGCCCGCCGACGCCGAGGGCCTCACCCAGATCCCGAGCCAGCGAGCGGATGTAGGTTCCCGAAGAACACGCGACCGACACGTCCAAATCTACGAATTCGCCGCAGCGCCGCGTATCGAGGATATCGAAGCGGCTGACCGTCACTGGGCGCGCGGGGATCTCAACCTCTTCGCCTGCCCGCACCCTTTCGTGCGCGCGTTTACCATCGATCTTGATAGCGGAGACCGCTGCCGGCCGCTGCAGAATATCGCCGGTCAGCGCAGCAACCTCGTGCGCAATGGCAGAATCTTCCACACTGGTTGCCGGTTTGCCCCACGTAGCTTCACCTTCCGCATCGTCGGTGTGGGTAGCCATACCCAGCCGAATCGTCGCGTCGTAGGCCTTGGTGGAGGCCACCATGTGCGCGAGGAACTTGGTGCCACGTTCGAGGCCTACAACGAGCACTCCCGTGGCCATCGGATCAAGCGTGCCCGCGTGGCCCACCTTGCGGGTGCGGAAGAAGCGGCGGAGTTTTCCCACGACGTCGTGCGAGGTCATGCCGGCGGGTTTGTCGACGACCACGAGGCCGGAACGTTCGAGCGGATCAGTCATGCCCTGCAGTCTAGGGCACCGGCTGCGGTGGGATAGCATGGTGGCCGTGGATATTTGGTACGGAATCAATAGCATCCCCGCTGACCTTGGTCCGACATCAGTGACGATTGGTGTCTTCGATGGCCTGCACCGCGGACACCAACAGTTGGTCACAAAGGCCGTCGAGCATGCGCGCACGCATGGCCAACGCCCAATCATGGTGACCTTTGATCCGCACCCAGTCTCCGTGTTCTTGCCGGAGCGCGCGCCGCTCTCCGTGATTACTTTTGAGCGCCGCATGCAGTTGGCGGAAGAGATGGGCATCGAGGCCGTGCTCGTCATCGACTTCACCGAGGAACTCCAGGGCGTCGAGCCGCGCGAGTACGTGACGGAACTCCTGGTGGGGCGTTTGCACACAGAACACGTCGTGGTGGGGGAGAACTTCACCTTCGGCGCAGGTGCATCCGGCACCGCGGAGGCGCTAGCGAAATTCGGTGCCGAGTTCGGGTTCGACGTTGACATCGTGCCTTTGCTTGACGACGAGGGCGAGCGCATCTGCTCCACCAACATCCGCGCCGCTCTTGCTAAGGGCGATATTGCGCGCGCCAATTGGGCGCTGGGACGCCACTTTACGGTGACCGGGCCCGTTGTGCGCGGTGCAGGACGCGGCGGAAAGGAGCTTGGTTTCCCGACCGCCAACCAGTATTTCCCGGAATCCGTCGCCATCCCGGCCGATGGCGTCTACGCGGGCTGGTTCGTGGTT
This sequence comes from Corynebacterium hiratae, assembly GCF_009708045.1. Lineage (NCBI taxonomy): Bacteria > Bacillati > Actinomycetota > Actinomycetes > Mycobacteriales > Corynebacteriaceae > Corynebacterium > Corynebacterium hiratae. The sequence goes on from NZ_VIOG01000005.1 coordinate 24,609, forward strand.
GAACCCACCGGCGCTCCACTCGAAGGCGACATGGAGCCCGGCGTTCCTTATCCAGCCGCTATCTCGGTGGGTACGAACCCCACCTTCGGCGACGAGGAACGCTCGGTGGAGTCCTTCGTGCTGGACCGTGACGCAGACTTGTACGGGCACGAGGCCACCGTGCACTTTGTCGACCACGTGCGAGACATGGAGAAATTCAACTCCGTGGAGGAACTCCTGACGGCTATGGAGCGAGACGTTGCTCGAGTTCGTGAGATTCTGGCACGCGAGGCCTAAATGAAGATCATCCTCGACCTCGACACCGGAATCGACGATGCCCTCGCTCTCGCCTATGCCGTAGCGCACCCTGATCTCGAGTTGATCGGGGTCACCGGCACCTATGGCAATGTGCCGGTGGCGCTGGGCGTGCGTAACTCGCTGGCGTTGCTGGAGCTTCTCGACGCCGAGGATGTCCCCGTCTTCATTGGGCCGACACGCCCGGGCTTTAACGTTGCCCCCATTTCAGCGTTCATCCATGGCCGCAATGGACTTGGGGAAGTGCTTCTGCCTCCTCCGCGCCGCAAAGCATATGAGGATGCAGTGGGCTTTCTTATCCGTTCGGTCCGTGAGCATGGTGAGGATCTGGTGATTGTGCCGACGGGGCCGTCGACAAGCATCGCAGCTGCCATGCGCGAAGACCCGGACTTCGCCCGCAACGCCCGCATCGTCATGATGGGCGGCGCGCTGACCGTGCCCGGGAACGTCACGCCCTATGCCGAGGCCAATGTCTTCCAAGACCCGCAGGCTACGGACTATGTCTTCCGGCATGCTCGCGATCTCACCATGGTGGGGCTCGACGTCACGTTGCGCACGTTGCTCACCAGGGAGCATACGAAGCAGTGGCGCGGCACGCGGACGGGCCGGATCTACGCGGACATCGTGGACTACTACATTCGTGCCTATAAGACGACCTCTCCGCACCTCGGCGGTTGTGGGCTCCACGATCCCTTGGCGGTAGCCGTGGCTGCAGATCCCTCACTGGTCACATGCCTCGACCTCAATCTGCGGTGTGAGGATAATGGCCGCACTATTGGGGATCCGGAACGACTGGATAACCCCACCGCCCGTGTCGCCGTTGCGGTGGATGATGCGCGCTTCGTTGATGATTTGATGTCGAAGCTGGGCAGCCTCTATACTTCTACTTCGGCTTGCTGACTGCGGTCCACAGTAGTCACGGGCAGCGCCTCACGGCGCATCATTTCATGTGGACTGAAATACAATAGGAGATTTTCCATGGCTTTGAGCACCGAGAAGAAGGCTGAAATCCTCAAGGAGTACGGCCTGCACGAGACCGACACCGGCTCCCCGGAGGCACAGGTTGCCCTGCTGACCACCCGCATCAACAACCTGACCGAGCACCTCAAGGATCACAAGCATGATCACCACTCCCGCCGTGGTCTGCTGCTCATGGTTGGTCGCCGTCGTGGCCTGCTGAAGTACCTGGCCGCTAACGACGTTGACCGTTACCGCGACCTGATTTCTCGCCTGGGTCTGCGCCGCTAAGCGCTTAACTTTTCAACCCCCGCACCTGTGTGCGGGGGTTTTCTCGTCTCATCTGCTAAAATTCTTGGGCGTTGTCAGAAAACATCGAAGAAGAGGCGGCACCGAAGATCGCCATGACAGCTCCAAGGAGAGTTACATCCATGAGCGCTAAAAACGCTAAGAACCAACCGAACAATTCCGTCGAGTTCCTTATCGACGACGATTACGGCATCACCGAGGCCATCGCCACCCTGGACAATGGCGATTTCGGCACGCGTACCATCCGTTTTGAGACGGGCCAGCTGGCTCGCCAGGCCGGTGGCTCCGTGACCACTTACCTGGACGAGGACACCATGCTGCTGTCCACGACCACCGCTTCAAACCAGCCGCGCGAAGGTTTCGACTTCTTCCCGCTGACCGTGGACGTCGAGGAGCGCATGTACGCCGCAGGTAAGATCCCGGGCTCCTTCTTCCGCCGTGAGGGCCGTCCCTCTACTGAGGCTATTCTGGCCTGCCGCCTTATCGACCGCCCGCTGCGCCCGACCTTCGTGAAGGGCTTGCGCAACGAGGTCCAGGTCGTCGTCACGGTCCTCTCTATGGACCCGGAGGAGTACTACGACGTCGTCGCCATCAACGGCGCTTCCGCCTCCACCCAGCTCTCCGGCCTACCTGTGTCTGGCCCGGTGGGCGGCGTGCGCATGGCACTGATCGCTGATGATAAGCACCCTAAGGGCCAGTGGGTGGCCTTCCCGAACAACGAGCAGCACGAGCGTGCTCTCTTCGAGATAGTCGTTGCCGGCCGCATCGTGAAGAAGGGCCGCAAGGATGACGTTGCCATCATGATGGTGGAGGCCGGCGCTGGTGTGAACGTAGCCGAGCGCATCAAGGAAGGTGCACCGGCTCCGCAGGAGTCCACCGTGGCTGAGGGCTTGGAGGCTGCGAAGCCTTTCATCAAGTCCCTGTGTGAAGCGCAGGCAGGTCTGGCGGAGCGTGCAGCCAAGGAGACGCAGGAGTTCCCGCTCTTCCCGTCCTACGGTGATGATGTTTACGCGGCCGTCGAAAAGGCAGCCGCCAAGAAGCTGGAGAAGCTCCTCACCATCCCGGGTAAGCAGGACCGCGATGACGCCACCAACGAGTTCATGGAGCAGGTCGAGGCTAAGCTCATCGACGATTTTGATGACCTCGATGAGGCCGATGCATCCAAGCAGATCCGCAACGCTTTCAACGCCGTGATGAAGGACATCGTGCGCACCAAGATCCTCACTGAGGGCTTCCGTATCGATGGCCGTGGTGTGACCGATATCCGTGACCTCGGCGTAGAGGTTGACCTCATCCCGCGTGCTCACGGTTCCTCCCTGTTTGAGCGTGGCGAGACCCAGATCCTAGGCGTGACCACCCTGGACATGCTGAAGATGGAACAGCAGATCGACTCCCTGACTCCAGTGGAGTCCAAGCGCTACATGCACCACTACAACTTCCCGCCGTACTCCACCGGTGAGACCGGCCGAGTGGGCTCCCCGAAGCGCCGCGAGATTGGTCACGGTGCGCTGGCCGAGCGCGCCCTGCTGCCGGTGATCCCCTCCCGTGAGGACTTCCCCTACGCCATTCGCCAGGTGTCTGAGGCCCTTGGTTCCAACGGCTCTACCTCCATGGGCTCCGTTTGTGCGTCCACCCTGTCCCTCTACAACGCGGGCGTTCCGCTGAAGGCCCCAGTGGCGGGTATCGCCATGGGCTTGGTTTCTGGTGAGGTTAACGGCAAGGAAAAGTTCGTGGCACTCACCGACATCCTCGGCGCTGAGGATGCCTTCGGCGATATGGACTTCAAGGTTGCCGGTACCTCCGAGTTCATCACCGCCCTGCAGCTGGACACCAAGCTGGATGGCATTCCTTCGCACGTGCTTGCCGACGCCCTCGAGCAGGCCCGCGACGCCCGTGCCGCCATCCTTGACACGATGTCTGAGGTTATCGAGGGCCCAGACGAGATGTCTGGTCTGGCTCCGCGCATTACCTCGGTGACTATCCCGGTGAACAAGATTGGTGAGCTCATTGGCCCGAAGGGCAAGACCATCAACGCCATCACCGAGGAAACTGGCGCCGATGTCTCCATCGAGGAAGACGGCACCGTCTACATTTCGGCCGCTACGGGTGAAGCCGCTGACGCTGCCATCGACCGCGTGAACAGCATTGCTAACCCACAGCTGCCGAAGGTGGGCGAGCGCTTCCTCGGCACCGTGGTGAAGACAGTGGCTTTCGGCGCCTTCGTATCCCTGACCCCGGGCCGCGACGGCTTGGTGCACATCTCGAAGCTGGGCGGCGATGAGCGTATCGAAAAGGTCGAAGACGTGGTCAACGTCGGCGACAAGATCCAGGTCGAAATCGCGGACATCGATAACCGCGGCAAGATTTCCCTGGTCCCGGTTGAGGAAGACTAATTCCCAAACCTCATAAGCCAGAGCCCCGCTCTCCAGCTCGTTCATGGGCTGCGATGGCGGGGCTCTTAGCTTGTTGGGTGCTAGCTGCTAGTCCTGGAAATCAAGTACAAGTCGTTTGGGGTCCTCGAGAAATGTCACCGAGTACGGAGTCCTCTTCTGCAGACCAATGATGAATTGCGATTGTGACTCAAATGAGCTGGTGTAGACGACCTCACTCACGACTCCAGTTCCAGGAGTAGTTCCCTGCTGAATATGCCGTTCCTCGAGCTCAGGCGTAGATGGCCAAGGAGTTCCCTCGATTCCGACGTCGAGAAAAGCATTTCCTTCTGCCTCAACGGGGTAACCGGAGGCCTGCTGAGTTGGGCTGTCTGTGTAGGTGGTAAACCAGCCCGGTTCGCCGTTTCCCTCGAGATCAATAACTACGCGGGTAAAGCCATTGTGAGCCCCCACACGCACCGTAGTTGGCGTGAGATCTCCAAGCCGTTCGGGCATGTGATGCCGATTATCCAGGGCTGCTGTACCCATGCCCGCAAACTGTGCTGCAGTCATCGCCTCCGAGCTGCTTTGCGCGCCCGAGTCCTCTGAGGCCATTTCTTCACTGGCTGGTGCTTCAGCAACTCGCGGGCTGGATTCAACCGAACTAAAAGCAGGTGAATTTGTGGAGTGCGAACCTCCCTCAGAGCATGCGGTGATGGTCAACGCACATCCGGCAATGATGACCCCGAAGACGGTGGTCGGTGCAATAGAGCGAGTCATATTTTCCCTTCAGCTGTGACAGCAGGATCCAGCTTCCTAGACCATCATAACGAGCAGCAACACGTGGGCATCACTGCGTAACCCCGCTGGACCCCGAGGGGCATTCTCAAGCCATCTAGCCTCCCTAACTCTTAAAAGTTCCGCTCAGTTCCAAAAACTGCGCCGACCTTTTACCATTAGGGAGGCTTTTCTTTATCTCCCTCCGGCCCCGGCTCCCGCGACCCTTCGTCGTTTGATTCGACGGCTTGGGGTTGTGCGGGGTGAGTTTTGGGTTCATCGTTTGTTTCGACGGCGCGGGGCTTATCCGTGTGTTCATCCTTCTTAGTTATGCGTACCGAACGGAGGTTCTATGGATTTGAGAGGACTTTCCATCTACTGTCATGAGTGAAGTGCATTCCCAACGCTAAGTAAGGTAAAGAATATGGTTAAAAAGTCTGCAAGAAAAGTTCGTTTGGCATTGGTTTGTGGTGCTGTCTTGGCTCTTGCCGCCCCCAGTAGCGCGTTTGCTCAGGATGCAGAAGCGACCTTGGATGGTGATACGGTTCCTGCTGCAGACAGTGAATCGGGATTTGAGTTGTCTTCCGGAGAAACCAAGACTGTAGACCTGTCGGATGCCAAGGAGAAACAGTCAGCGGAAATCCATGTGGAAGGTGAGCCGACTATAAGCTTCTATGATGCATCAAACACTGCCCCTGCGTGTGTGTCTGCTGAGCATCATCAAGCTGAGATCAAAATTCGGAATAATTGCCCTACACCTGTTCGGGTGAAAGTCATCATGACGGGTTGGGTGGGTTCTCAGGATATTGAGTGCACAGGGGTTGCCCCGGGCGCTGAAGAAACCGTTTCCAAGTTGAAGGTTCCAGGTATTACTCGCATCGATCGAGTGGAGAATTGCTAATGAAGAAATTACGTGCTTTGGCGCTTACACTCGCTCTTCCTTCTGCAGTGTTTGCTCAAACGCAAGTCGCGCAAGCAGCGGGTGTTGTTAAAAATGAACTAGGCATGATCACCATGAAATGCCAGGTAGTGGAGAATGCCCCCGGCAATCCTATTGTGGGCTTTGTCATAGGTAATCATCCAACAGATCCTAATGCTGCCAAATCCGATGCAAATTTGTATGAAAGCAAGTTTAACAATGCCCATAAGAGGCATTGCTATCCTCAGCGGAAGTACCGTCCGTCGGGTGCCTATGACACGAGTTGGAACCCTAAATGATGTCCAGCGAAATTACCCTGACAAAGACCTATTTCCTTGCGAGAGAAGAGGATTTGCCTCGGTTTTATCAGCGCTATCTTGAACGAGTGGAGCGCGTGAAACAGTTCACGACCGTCTATCTGGTCGCTGATGTGGAGATTGATGAGTCGGATTCCGTTGTGAAAAAGAACTTGCTCCATGATCTCCAGGCTCAGAGTGATGAACCGGTTAACGAGGATGAATGGAATATGTATAGCTATTCCACCGCATTAGGGACGATCGACGAGCCTATTGAGCCTGGGGCGGCTGTGTCACGTTTGTGGGAGGACATGCTTTTGACCGACGATGAGGAGTGGCCTCGGTCTTTTATCAGCTCTGTTGATTTCGCGTCGTTTATGTCACGGCCGAAGTAACGGACTGGAAGCCGTTCGGTGCAGGTGGTGAAGTTTTGTCGAGGGAGTCACGCTTAACGTGACTCCCTGAGCTATTGTTCTCTATTTTTGTGAAGCTAACCCGTTAAGAACATTTGTTCCATCTTTCCAGAGAGTGTGTCTCCCTCCTGTTATATAATCAATAGTGCTTCGCGGGTTGAGCTAAGCAGTGATCTAGGACTCGACATCCTAGGTACCTTAGCAATAGCAGTGTTATACCTGATTGCTCTTTGGATTATTGAAAGTGTAGGTCAGCCTTTTTCAAAGAAGTTTCTTGTTCGCATAAATAAAGAAAAGGAGCAGAGAATGGGTCATAACAATCGCAGTCGCATTATCGCGTCAATTGAAAATATAGGTACTGGAGCAATCGGTAGCTCACTGCTCATGCTGAACTCGTGAAGCAAAGGTTAGAAGCCCTAGAACCGTTTATACGAATCTAGGGCTTCTTTGTCGTTTTAGAAATTTCGTGCGAGATCTTCCGGGTTATGATTGCGAAGCCTTCATGACCTGATGTCCAACGAGCCGTAGGCGAGGCGGGAGAAGGATACTCGTCATGCTCCTTCAAAGCGCGTGATAATCTGTCGTTTCGTTGGCGCATTAGGGTTTGCACACTCTAACGCGACCATTACTACATGGTGAAGATTATTCATGTTTCAGACCAGAGGTTACGACCGTTTCGTACGGCCAAGCAATTTGAGTTAACTGAGCGAGATCGGCTCCTCTTGACTGTTTGGTTGCGTTTGAAGCTATGGCGCGCGACCACGTTGCCAGGCTGTGGGGAATTTACGATTCGGGAGCTTGTAAGCGTCTTCGATTGCTCCGGGACAAAGGGGTCATTGACGATAAAAGCGTTTTCACGGGCTTCCCCAGCATTCTCACCATCACCAGCAAAGGCTGCAGGCACAGTAGATGGACGCACATTACTGATAAAGGAAATGTTGTCGGGGATTTCAAGCCTCCTCGCTTTAGCGCGGGTGGAACCCTGGCACACACGCTTTTGGTTATGGATTCAGCTCTATCCTGGTCAATTTATGCGCACACGGTCGTAAGCGAGCGAGTGATAAAGGCCCAGGACCGGTAAGCATCTCAGTAAAGGAAACCACCACCCGGTAGATGCTATCGATAGGTAAAAGGCGGATGCTAGGTGCTGTTAATATCCGGATTTTTTTATCCCTACCGGACTGAAGCGTCCTGATGCTAAAGAAGGCGTCCGGCAGGATGGTGGTGCTCATTGGCGTATCCCCCGAGAAAATAGTGTTAGAAGAAGTGTTCTACAACTAATCCTAGTGCCGGCACAAACCAAGGTCTATAGCCTGCGGGGATAAACTTCACAAACCAAGAAGCATGGGGGTGTTGAGTAATGCTTTAGGTTGTGTGTTCGACTCTTGCCGAGCTGGGGGTATAGGTTTTACTCATACACAACAACGGGGGTAGGTGAATGGTGCAGGCGAGGGGAGTTAGCGCCGCGTGCCCCGTTCTGAGCCCTGGATGTCGACAGGGATAGACTGGTCGTGGCTAACAGAACGAACATAGATGAAGGGATTGTGAATGACTATCAAGGTGGGTGTCCTCGGCGCTAAGGGCCGCGTGGGACAAGCAATCGTGGAGGGCGTCAACGCTGCAGAGGATCTGGAGCTTGTTGCTGAAATCGATCGCGATACTCCGCTTGAGAAGCTAGTCGAAGCTGGCGCGCAGGTAGCCGTTGACTTCACCCAGCCTGCTTCCGTTATGGGCAACCTTGAATTCTGTACTCAGCATGGCATTCACGCCGTCGTGGGGACCACGGGCTTCGACGCCGAGCGTCTGGCGCAAGTGGAGGAATGGACAAAGGGAGACGGTGCGGGCCACGTGTTGATCGCTCCGAACTTTGCTATTTCGGCTGTGCTGACCATGGTCTTCGCGGCACAAGCTGCAAAATTCTTCGACAGCGCTGAGGTGGTTGAGTATCACCACCCGAACAAGCTCGATGCGCCGTCCGGCACCGCGGTTCATACCGCACAGGGCATTGCGAAGGCTCGCAAAGAGGCTGGATTGGATGCAATGCCGGACAAGACCGAGCAGTCCCTCGACGGAGCGCGCGGCGCGGATGTTGACAGCGTCCATGTTCACGCAGTCCGCATGCAAGGAATGGTGGCGCATGAAGAAGTTATCTTCGGTACCCAGGGCCAGTCGCTGACGATCCGTCAAGATTCTTATGACCGTTCCTCTTTCACTCCAGGCGTGCTCATGGGTGTGCGGGAAATTGAGTCTCATCCAGGGCTGACCGTGGGCCTGGAAAAGTACTTGGAGCTGTAATGGCTAAGGTCACTGAGCTTGATGTCCAGCTCATCGCGGCCACTTCTTTCCACGCGCCGCAGGGAGTGGACTGGGAGGTGGACGGGGAGGCGTCGGAAAGCGAGGCTCTTGTCGAGTTCGCTGGGCGAGCTTGTTACGAGTCCTTCGATAAGCCGAACCCACGAACTGCTTCGAACCAGGCTTATCTGCATCACATCCTCGAGGTTGGGCATGATGCGCTGCTCGAGCACGCAACCGCGACGCTGTATATCCGTGGCTTGTCGCGTTCGGCAACACACGAGCTAGTTCGGCACCGACATTTCTCTTTTTCGCAACTCTCGCAGCGCTTTGTTCATTCTGAAGAGGCTGAAGTGGTGCTGCCGAAACTCATTGCGGAGGATGAACAACTTACCCGATTGACTCTGCAGGCAGCCGATGATGCGCGTTTCGTCTACGAAGAGCTTCTCGATGCTCTTGAATCGAAGCTCGAGCAGGAACCGAATGCATTGCTGCGCAAGAAGCAGGCACGCCAGGCCGCCCGTGCAGTGCTACCCAACCTGACGGAGTCTCGCATCGTCGTGACCGGCAACTACCGGGCGTGGCGTCACTTTATCGGCGCGCGGGCGACGGAACAGGCGGATACGGAGATGCGGCAGCTAGCGGTGGCATGTCTGAAGCTGTTGAGGAAGCAATCGCCGGTGCTTTTCGACGATTTCAATATCACCACCCTGAGCGATGGCACCGAAATGGCGTCGAGTCCTTACGCCTAAGGAGAAATTTAAGACTCGCGCAACGCCCCGATTCAGCTAATAAGGTGCAAAGCGGGTAATCTTGACGCCTATGAGCACAGGTATGACAGCACAGACAGGCGTCGACACTTTCGGACGCGTGGGCGTAGCGATGGTCACCCCGTTTGACCAGGACGGTGCGCTGGACGTGTCTGCAGGGCGTCGCCTAGCAGCTCATCTTGTTGATAACGGCGTCGACTCGCTCATCCTCTCGGGTACTACGGGTGAGTCACCTACGACGTCGTTGGATGAAAAGCTGGAGCTGTTTGCGGCTGTGAAGGAAGAGGTAGGGGACCGAGCCGCCCTCTGTGCTGGTGCGGGAACCAACAACACCGCTACCAGCATCGAGGCGGCACGCGCCTTTGCTGATGCAGGTGCGGATAGCCTTTTGGTTGTTACCCCGTACTACTCCAAGCCCTCCCAGGCTGGTGTGTACGCGCACTTCACTGCCGTGGCTAACGCCGTGGATCTTCCGATTTGTCTGTACGACATTCCTGGCCGCTCGGGCATCCCGATCGAAACGGAGACGATTCTCCGTCTCGCGGACGTGCCGAACATTCAGGCCGTCAAGGACGCTAAAAGCGACCTTGTTGCGGCCGCACCGCTTATCCAGGAGACCGGTTTGGCATGGTACTCCGGGGATGATGGCCTCAACCTGCCCTGGCTTGCCCTTGGCGCATCGGGTGTCATTTCCGTGATTGGCCACCTTGCACCGCGCGCCCTGGCTGATCTCTACGTGGCCTTCGAAGAAGGCGATATCGCACGTGCACGAGAGATTAACGCGAAAACTTTAACCCCGCTCATCCAGGCGCAAAGCCGTCTGGGCGGAGCAACTCTTGTTAAGGCTGCCCTGCGTCTGCAGGGTATTGAAGTAGGGGACCCTCGCCTTCCGGTATCCGCGGCTGACGCGGAGGAGGTTGAGGCTCTCCGCCACGATTTGGAGAAGGCTGGAGTCCTTTAAGAATGACTGAATCCCGTAACCGTTCCCGCAAGGTAACCCGCAAGGCGGGTCCGCCTGCGGAGACTGAGACCGCCTCGAATGAGGCGGCTTCGCCGGTTTTCCAAGCGCCGAATGAATCGGCTGCGACTGGCACTAATTCGAACGAGTCTGATAACTCGAATAACTCGAATTCTGAGGACGGCAACCGCCGCTCCCGCTCCCGTGGTTCCCGCGGCGGCCGTGGCCGTGGTCGCGGTGGCAATGGCGGCGCTAACAACAACGGTAACAACGGCAACAACAATGGTGGCCGCAACAACGGCCGCAACCGCAATAACAACCGTGGTCGCCGCAATGTGCCTAAATCCATGCAGGGTGCGGACCTGACCAAGCGTTTGCCGGAACCGCCGAAGCAGCAAAAGGATGCCCTGCGCATCTACGCTCTGGGTGGTATCTCTGAGATCGGTCGCAACATGACCGTCTTTGAGTACCAAGATGAACTGCTCATCATCGACTGTGGTGTGCTTTTCCCGTCCTCCGGTGAGCCGGGCGTGGATCTCATCCTGCCGGACTTTGGTCCGATTGAGAAGAAGATTCACAAGGTTAAGGCCCTCGTGGTGACCCACGCGCACGAGGATCACATTGGCGCTATCCCGTGGCTTTTGAAGCTGCGCCCGGATATCCCGATCGTGGCGTCGCGCTTCACCATCGCGCTCATTGCTGCAAAATGTAAGGAGCACCGCCAGAAGCCGAAGTTCGTTGAAGTCAACGAGAAGTCTGATGTGAACTACGGTCCGTTCCGCTGCCGCTTCTGGGCAGTGAACCACTCGGTCCCGGACGCGCTTGGTGTCATGCTTGGTACTCCGGCAGGCAATATCATTCACACCGGTGATATCAAGCTGGACCAGACCCCTCTCGATAACCGCCCGACTGACCTCCCGGCACTGTCGCGCTACGGTGATGAGGGCGTGGACCTCATGCTGTGTGACTCCACCAACGCCAACATCCCGGGTGTTTCTGCCTCTGAAGGTGACATTCCGGCGACCTTTAAGCGTTTGGTTTCTGGAGCCAAGCAGCGCGTGATCATCGCGTCCTTCGCGTCGAACGTGTACCGCGTGCAGGCGGCTATCGACGCTGCCGTGGCTGCCGGCCGAAAGGTCGCATTCAACGGCCGTTCCATGATGCGCAACATGGAGATCGCGGAAAAGATGGGCTTCCTCAAGGTTCCGCGCGGCACCATCATCCCGATCGATGAGGCAGCCAAGATGGCTCCGCACAAGGTTCTGCTCATCACCACGGGTACCCAGGGCGAGCCGATGGCTGCTTTGTCCCGCATGGCTCGTCGCGAGCATCGTCAGATCACGGTCCGTGATGGTGACCTCATCATCTTCTCCTCCTCCCTCATTCCGGGTAACGAGGAAGCGGTATTCGGTGTCATCAACATGCTGTCCCAGATTGGTGCTGAAGTTATCACCAATAAGGAGGCCAAGGTTCACGCCTCTGGCCACGGCTACGGTGGTGAGCTGCTGTTCCTGTACAACGCAGCACGCCCGAAGAACGCCATGCCCGTGCACGGCGAGTGGCGCCACCTGCGCGCGAACAAGGAATTGGCTATCTCCACTGGTGTGGCACGGGACCGCGTGGTCTTGGCCCAGAACGGCGTCGTCGTCGATCTGCGCAATGGTCGCGCCGAGGTTGTCGGCCAGATCCCGGTGGGCAACCTCTACGTCGATGGCGTGTCGATGGGTGATGTCGATGCCGATACTCTTGCAGATCGCACCAACTTGGGCGCGGGTGGTGTCGTTTCCATCACCTGTGTCATCGACAACCGCACCTCCCGTCTGCTCGAGCATCCGACGGTGTCCACGACGGGCTTCTCCGACGATGACCGCGGTATCGTGCCCGAGGTAGCTGAGATGGTGGAAAACACCATGAATGACCTCGCCGCCGAGGGGGAGAACGATACCTACCGCATGGTGCAGAAGCTGCGCCGTAAGGTCTCGAAGCTCATGGATTCCAAGTACAAGCGCGAGCCGGTCATTCTGCCGACCATCGTGCCGACGAACTCGGATGTCCTTATGCCTGACGACGACGAAGTTCACGCTTCCCGCGAATCGCTATAGCGTCACGGGTTTCAGCGCCCCAGCGTTCCTACCGACCGTAGGTATGCTGGGGCGCATGTCGTTTTCTTCAGCAGAGCGCACCAAGATGGTGGCGTTATTCCATGAACTAGGCCCTGATGCCCCAACGTTGTGCGAAGGGTGGACGGCCCGCGACCTCGTGGCGCATCTCTGGATCCGCGAGAATCGCCCAGATGCCGCCATTGGCTTCTTCGTCCCAGCGCTGTCGTCCCATGCGGATAGCGTCATGACGGAAGTTCGTGCGCGAGAATTTGAGGAACTGGTGGACGCCTGGGGTAGGGGAGCAGGCAAGCTAAACCCGGCACGCTATATCGATTCAATACTTAACACTGCAGAACACTTTGTGCATCATGAAGATCTGCGCCGCGCCAATGGTCATACTGAACCGCGTGATTTCTCGGAAGCGGTGCAGAAGGAGTTGCTCACACCGCTGAAGGTGCTGGGGCTTAGGCTGTTGGCGAACTCTCGCCTTCCAATCGTTCTGGAGCCGGCTGGATTTGCGCCACTCGTCGCGGCGGATAAACATCGTGTGGCAGCAAAGGGGGACAACGTGGTGCGGGTCCGTGGGGCAGTTTCCGAGTTGCTCCTATGGGCGTTCGGCCGCGAGGCGGCTCGCGTTGAGATTGACGGGGATTCATCCGCCGTCGCCTGGTCAAGCCTGTAGGCTGAACTGTCCAAATTCTTCAGCGTACGCGTGTGGCGCATGTTGTTAATGGTGTGTTTGCTACTAAAGTGGCAGGCATGTCTGTCAAGAACGCTCCGTCTCGCGCCTCCGGCCGAGGTCGCACCGCCAATCGGTCGCGGCCGTCCGGCCGCACAAGCTATTCGCTGACCTCCGCCACCCGCGCTGCCGAGACCTCCGAAGAGAGGACCGGCAGCGCCTTTCGTGCCGTTGGCCGCGGACTGGGAACCGTTTTTGGCGCTACCGCCCGAGGCGTGGGAAGCATGGCGCGGGGGGTCGGGCACGGCCTTGCCGGTCTCAAGCCGGTAGATGCGGGGAGTCGAGATGACGACCTCTATGACTCCGCCTACGATGCTGCTCATGACGAGGGTGCCTACGATGATTACGACGAGTTGAGGGAGCCAGGGGAAATTTCTGGACGCGCGAAGAACAAGAAAAAGAGCAACAAGGCCGATAGCGCTGCTCCGGCAAAGAGCAAGGTAACGCGGGCGCGTGACGTCGAAAGCGAGATGCCCACGACGGTCATGGAGCGCCCAGCTCACACTGAGAAGAGTATCCGCGTCTCCAATCCAGACGCGGTCGCTCTTGTGCTAATCGGCGTGGCCATCATCCTTGCTTGCGCCACGTGGTTCCAGGTGGCCGGCATTATCGGTGAGTACCTCACCAACGCCGTGCGCTATGTGATTGGCGCGGGCGCCTATGTTCTTCCCGTCGCGCTGATCGCCGTCGCCATTGCGCTCATGATGGACTTGTCCGGTCCGGCGGGCCATTTCAAGCCGCGAGTGGTGGGCGGCACGGCCCTCATCGTGGTGTGCATGCTGAGCCTCATCCACATCTTTGCCGGCCTTCCGAAGCTGACCTGGAATAACAATGCTGCCGGGGAGGCAGGCGGTGCCATCGGCTTTGGAATCGGCGAGCTGCTCGTGGCGGCTTTTTCCAGCTATGTGGCGGTGCCGCTGCTCTTCCTGCTCATTGTGTATGGGGCGCTCAACATCACGGGCATTACCTTGCGCGAAGCTTATGACTTCGTGGCAGCCCAATTCTCCGCGCTCGTCGGCGGCCTGCGTGATCGCAAGAACCGTTCGGCCCAAGATGAGCTGCTTGACGACGCCCCAGCGGACGACTACGACTACGTCAGCGATGACATCGACGCCATTGCCGAAGGCCGCGAGCGCCCTGCGCGCCCGGCATATACTCCGCGCCCGCGCCCGAAGCAGACCCCGAAGCAGCCCCCAAGGCAGATGCCGGATGAGAATGTCACGGTGTCCTTTGACTCTGCGGCGCAGCCTGTAAACCAGGAGCCGGTGCAGCACGGCCGTCCGAGCTTTGATAGCCGCGTCGATGACACCGACGAGATTCCAGTGGTCCAGGATGCTGAGCCCACTGCCGTTCTGGAACCTGAACCAGCGCCGAAACCGGCGCAGAAGAAGCGCCCGCGCGTCGACGTCGGCGGTGCCGCCGGTGCGGCTCTGGGCGCAGCGGCTGCGGAGGCGTCGACAAGCGCAGTGTCTGCTGGGGCTGCCGGGGAGGACGTCGTCTCTGCCGCACATTCCGAGGCAGTGCGCATGTTCCAGGAACGTTCTGGACGTGATGCACGAACGGGCGCCAAGGTTGAAGAGGAGGCTCAGAGCGTAGCCAAAGAAGCGCCCACAGCCCCGAGTGGTGCGGAAGACACTGCCCTGGGCGGCGGCTACGATGTGCCGACGACGGACCTGCTCACCGCCGGCAAGCCAGCGAAGGCACGCACGGAGGCCAACGACCGCATCATTGAGGCCATCACCGAGGTCTTTGAAGAATTCAAGGTTGATGCCCAGGTCACCGGTTTTAGCCGTGGTCCGACAGTGACGCGCTACGAGATCGAGCTGGGCCCAGGCGTTAAGGTTTCGAAGATTACAAACCTCCAGTCCAACCTGGCTTATGCTGTGGCGACGGATAATCTGCGCCTGCTGACCCCGATTCCGGGTAAGTCCGCCGTCGGTATCGAGGTTCCCAATGCGGACCGCGAGATGGTGCGCCTGCGCGATGTGCTGGATTCCCCGGCGCTGCGCGCCGACCATGACCCGATGCTGATTGGCTTGGGCAAGGATATCGAAGGCGAGTACACCTCCTTCTCCGTAAAGAAGATGCCTCACCTGCTCGTGGCTGGTGCTACTGGTTCCGGTAAGTCGGCGTTCGTGAACTCCATGCTCGTCTCGCTGTTGACCCGCGCGACGCCGGAAGATGTTCGACTCATCCTCGTGGACCCGAAGATGGTGGAGCTCACACCGTACGAAGGTATTCCGCACCTCATCACCCCGATCATTACGCAGCCAAAGAAGGCTGCGGCGGCCCTGCAGTGGCTGGTGGAGGAGATGGAGCAGCGCTACATGGACATGCAGGCTGCCCGCGTGCGCAAGATTGAGGACTTCAACCGTAAGGTCCGCAGTGGCGAATACCAGGCTCCTGCCGGTTCCCAGCGGGAGATGCGCCCGTACCCGTACATTGTGTGTGTCGTGGACGAGCTCGCAGACCTCATGATGACGGCACCGAAGGAGATCGAGGACTCCATCGTCCGCATTACCCAGAAGGCCCGTGCGGCGGGTATCCACCTCGTGCTCGCAACACAGCGCCCGTCCGTGGACGTGGTCACCGGCTTGATCAAGACCAACGTTCCTTCCCGCCTGGCGTTCGCGACGTCTTCGCTTACGGACTCCCGAGTCATCCTGGATCAGGGTGGTGCCGAGAAACTCATCGGCATGGGCGATGGCCTTTTCATCCCGCAGGGCGGCCGCCCAGTGCGTATGCAGGGTGCGTTCGTCTCAGACGAGGAGGTGCAGGCGGTTGTCGACGCCGCGAAGGCACAGGGCTCACCGAACTACACCGAAGGTGTGACGGACGATAAGGCGTCGGAGGCCAAGAAGGAGATCGACGAGGAGATCGGCAAGGATATGGATGACCTCTTGGAGGCCGTCGACCTCGTGGTCACCTCCCAGCTGGGCTCGACGTCGATGCTCCAGCGCAAGCTGCGCATCGGCTTTGCTAAGGCTGGCCGACTCATGGACCTCATGGAGTCGCGCGGTGTGGTCGGACCTTCCGAAGGCTCCAAGGCCCGTGAGGTGCTGGTTAAGCCGGAGGAACTCGACACCATCATCTGGATGATCAAGGGTGCTGACCCAGCCGAGGCCCCGAAGGAGGTCCAGGACGCTGAAGGCTCCGGCGGCACGGACGACGCTGCAGGCGATACCCGCACCGTTGAAATCTCCGCTAACCCCTCCACAGGTGCGTTCTAAGTTCCGTGTAGGATAGGACGAGTCTTGGAGGGGAGTACCCCAATCCACGGCGTCGATCGTCAACACGGCAACTGCGGTACAGTTCCCGGTCGCGCCGGCTAGTGAGGCTTTGCATAGAGCCCGTTAGTGGGGGAGACCTCCGGTCTTTATTGTCTCGTCGACCGGAGGGATAACTCATTATGCATGTGCCACTATGGGTCTGGGCCATCACCATCGCGGTGATCTTGGGCTTCTTTATTTTCGATTTTTATAGCCACGTCCGCTCACCCCACGAGCCCAGCATCAAGGAATCTGGTGGGTGGACACTGTTCTACATGGCCGTCGCCGTTGTCTTTGGCGGAGTTGTGTGGGTGCTGTGGGACAGCGAACACGCGGCACAGTTCTACACCGGTTGGGTGACGGAACAGGCCTTGAGCGTGGATAACCTATTCGTGTTCTCGCTCATCATGGGGTCATTCAAGATTCCCCGCAGGTACCAGCAGAAGGTCCTGCTCATCGGTATCGTCCTTGCGCTGGTTTTCCGCCTCGCTTTCATCTTGATGGGAGCGGCCATTATTGCGGCATGGTCAGATGTCTTCTACCTTTTTGCCATCTTCCTTATTTACACCGCAGTCAAACTGCTCATCGATGAGATCAATGGGGCGCCCGAGACCGATCCCAATGACATGTTGGTGGTCAAGTGGCTGCGCAAGGTGGTTCACGTGACCCCGCGCTACCACGGTGACAAGCTCACCCACCGTGAGGAATCCGGTGAGAAGAAGGGCAAGTTTGCCTTGACTCCGCTTTTCGTTGCCTTGGCGGCTATCGGGCTGATCGACGTCATGTTTGCCTTCGACTCCATCCCAGCCATCTACGGCATTACTTCGGAGCCTTTCCTGGTCTTCACCACCAACGCCTTCGCTCTTATGGGTCTGCGCCAGATGTTCTTCCTCATCGACGGCCTGTTGGATCGCTTGGTCTACTTGCCTTATGGCCTCGGTATCATCTTGCTGTTCATCGGTGTCAAGCTGCTCTTCCACGCCCTGCATGAGAACAACTTGCCCTTCATTAACGGCGGCGAGAATGTCAGTGCGGTACCGGAGATTACGACCCTGGTGTCGCTGCTGGTCATCGTTGGCGTCCTCCTCGTGACGGTGTTGTTGTCGGTGTGGAAGGACAAACGCGACCAAGCCCAGGGCGGTGTGGTGATTTCCCACAACCACTACGACTGGGACGATTATGGCAATAAGATCGTTCGTAACAAGGAGGGTGAGCTCGTCGGCAAGGCGGACGAGCTTCCCAAGTCCGAGCTGCCCTAACCAAGCAGCGGGGTTTAGAAGGAATTGATAACGGGATTCCACTCGCGGAAGGCGCGTCCAGTGACAGCGCCTTCGGTGTAGAAGGGATCCTGGTCCATGAGAGCGATGACATCGGCCACCTTGACGGACTCGTCCTCAAATTGCAGCACGATGAGCGCCCCGCCCTTGGAATCGGTGTAGGGACCAGAGCCACAGATCTGGTCCTTGTCGTGGAGCGCGCCGATGAACTCGCGGTGCTGTGGGCGCACCTCAGCAATGACCGGGTTGGATGGATTGTATTCATAGGAGACTGCGAAGTACTTCATAACGACCATGGTAGTGCTCACCCGAGTGGCAGGGAGGCCACGGTAGGATGAAGAGCGTGAATGATTCTCAGGCTGCGCACAACCAATCTCGATCCACGGATGTAAACCCCGAGGTCTCCAATTGGAACCTGCCCAACATCCTGACTAGTTTGCGCATCCTCTTTATCCCGCTGTTTGCTTGGCTGGTGCTCGGCGGGCATGAGTGGTGGGCCTTCGGCTGCTTCGCGCTCCTCATGCTCACCGACAAATTGGATGGCGATATCGCGCGCTCGCGCGGGCTGATTACCAACTTTGGCAAGATTGCGGATCCGATCGCGGATAAGGCTCTGATGACCGCGGCTTTCGTGTGTCTCAACATCACTGGTGCTTTGCCCGTGTGGATTACCGTCGTCATTTTGTTCCGCGAGTTCGGCATTACCATCTGGCGCTTCTACTTGCTCCGCCAAGGCAAGGTAGTTCCGGCCTCCCAAGGCGGCAAACTCAAGACAGCTCTGCAGACGCTAGCGGCGGCGCTGTACCTGTGCCCACTTCCAGGATGGATGGACACCCCCAGCTTCCTCGTCATGCTGGCAGCTGTCGTCGTCACCGTAGTGACCGGTATTCAGTACCTTATCGATGGCCACAGGGAGAACAAGTGACTCAACCCGCAACCGTTGAAGAGCAGCTCGTGGCTAAGCTCCGCGAACGCGGAGAGACCGTGGCGTTCTGTGAGTCCCTCACAGCTGGATTGGCGGCAGCCACCGTGGCCAACGTGCCGGGTGCTTCCGCGATATTGCGTGGTGGGCTCGTCACCTATGCCACTGAGGTTAAGGCGCAGTTCCTCAACACCACCGTGGATTCGCTAGAGGCTCAGGGAGTGGTGTCGGCTGCCACCGCGGCGGAGATGGCCGAGGCGGCGCTCGTGGAGACGCGAGCTGACTGGGGGATTGGGCTCACCGGCGTGGCCGGTCCGGACCTCCAAGAAGGAAAACCTGCGGGCACGGTGTACGTGGGCTTGTGTGGGAGAATCAGCGGGGACGTCGCCAAGCGTGGCGTTCTCTATCAGCTTCCAGATGAGGGACGTAACGCGATTCGCGCTGCTGCGGTTCAGGCGGCATTGAGCCTTCTACTATCAACTCTTGAAGAAGAGTAGCTGTTTGTGGGAACAAGTAGGGGCGCTGGGCCGTTGTACAGAGTGATGAACACTTCAGTTGCACTACTTGATAAGCCCACTCAGACCACGGCGCGATCGACGCGGACTCCAGAGCCACTTTTGCGCGAGGCCCTCGGATTGACGCTTCGCGCCTTCCGTGCTGATAAGGGAGTAACACTTCGCGAACTCGCCGCCGCTGCGCGTGTGTCCCCAGGATATCTGTCGGAGTTGGAGCGCGGCCGCAAGGAGGTTTCCTCCGAGCTTCTGGCTTCCGTGTGTCATGCCCTTGACGCCAGTGTTTCCGATGTCCTCATCGAGGCGGCTGGATACATGGCGCTGCCATCGATGGATGAGGAGCTCGCATCCACCGCACCCGCTGCATCGGAACTATAGAACCGCAACGGAATACTGTCTGCTTCGCTACTATTAGGCAGGCAGGAAATATTCTTGTTACACACCTTATTGACACAACGAACTGCTGAGAAAGGCACCTCCTGTTATGGCGAACCCATTCGTAAAAGCCTGGAAGTACTTGATGGCTCTCTTCGATTCCAAGATCGAGGAGAACGCCGACCCGAAGGTTCAGATTGAGCAGGCTATCGAGGAGGCGCAGCGCCAGCACCAGGAGCTGTCACAGCAGGCTGCTGCGGTTATTGGTAATCAGCGCCAGCTGGAGATGCAGCTGAACCGTCGTTTGAGCGAGATTGAAAAGCTGCAGCAGAATACCCGTAACGCCCTAAGCCTTGCGGACAAGGCCCGTGCCGAAGGCGATGCACAGAAGGCGACCGAGTACGAGAATGCAGCTGAAGCCTTCGCCGCCCAGTTGGTTACCGCTGAGCAGTCTGTTGAGGACACTAAGAAGCTCCACGATCAGGCTCTGCAGCAGGCGGAGCAGGCCAAGAAGGCCGTTGAACGCAACGGCATGGCGCTTCGTGAGAAGGTCAACGAGCGCTCCAAGCTGCTGTCGCAGCTCGAGCAGGCCAAGATGCAGGAGAAGGTCTCCGAGTCCCTCAACTCGATGAACGAGCTCTCCGCAAACGGTAACTCGCCTTCCCTGGATGCTGTGCGTGACAAGATTGAGCGCCGCTACTCCAAGGCCCTGGGCCAGGCAGAGCTCGCCGAGAACTCAGTGTCTAACCGCATGCAGGAGATCGAGCAGGCTGGCGTGCAACTGGCTGGCCACTCCCGTCTCGAGCAGATCCGCGCGGAGATGAATAACCCGAAGGCAGTGGAGGGAAACTCCCAGCAGGCAATCGGTTCGGCAGAGGCTAAGGCTCAGCCGAACGTGCAGGACGATGCCGTCCAGGCTCGCCTACGCGAGTTGCGCGGAGAATAAGGTTTAGTCGCCGACGCCGCGGGCTTGAAGCGCCTCACCCATCGCGCGTGCTCGGCGGATTGAGCGAATGATAACCGGGGTGCCAAAGGCAGTTAGAGATGCCGTGGCACCCCGGGCTTTTCGTGCGTCCAGTACCTCGACGACTGTTCCCAGCATGAGCGGGAGCAGACGAATGGTGAGAGACATGGCCAGCGTGATGTTCTCAACAGGGACGCCCAGCCGCCCTAGGGGTGCGAGGGCGCGGTCGAGGGAGTCCATCATCTCCGACACCTTCGTTGTCAGCGTCAGCAGCACCGCCGCGCTGATCGCTGCGTAGATGGTGAGAAACATGATCGCGGCCGACAGCAAATCCTTCTGCCACCACTGAAAAGCTGCGAGCGCAACGAGGAGGTAGAGCGGAGGAACAAGCTGTCCGAGTGCGACGCGAAACGGGATGCGGGCGACGGGAAAGAGCACGAGTGGGAGGAAGAGGCTGGCCGCCGCCCAAGGAAGCGTGTGCACGGCCAGCGAGGTCACGAGGATGAAGCCGATGAGCACGAGGAATTTCACCGCGGCCGGTATGCGATGAATGATGGTATCGGCGTCGACGTAGTAGCCGAGGGGGATGTTTTTAGGCATGACTCTAGAGCGGGCGGGATTTCATGAGTTCGGTGTAGAAGGAAATGACCTTGTCGGGAGATCCGTCGGCTACGACGTGGTGGTTATCGATGCACAGAACGCGATCGAAATCAGAGATAAAGTCAAGGTCATGGGTAACCACGATGAGTTGCTGTTCGAGCTGCGCAAATTCGCGGCGAATGCGATCGCGGTTGCGCAGATCTAGCAAGGTCGTGGGTTCGTCAGCGATGATGACGGTGGGTTCCATGACAAGCACTGCCGCCAACGCGAGGAGCTGCTTCTGCCCGCCGGAGAGAGTGTGCGGGGACTGCTCAGCTAGCGGCGTCAGGCCGAAGCGCTCGAGAACGGCGTCGACGCGCGCGGTGCGCTCCTCACGAGACAGCTTGAGCCGGCGAAGGGAGAATTCCACGTCATCGCGCACGTGCGGCATGACGATCTGGTTCTCCGCATCAGAAAACACGAAGCCCACCTGGCGGCGAATCTCCTTGCCGTGCTTGGCGACGTCCACGTTATCCACCAAGACCTCACCACGTGAAGGTTCACCAAGACCGTTGATGAGCCGGACGAGAGTGGATTTCCCGCCACCATTGGCACCGATGATGCCGATGCGCTGTTCGCTTAATGAGAGGGAAATATCCTTGAGCACCGTTGTTTCGTCAAAGGTGACGGAAACGTTGCGGAAGTCAATCTGCGGCACTGGTGCTACTTTGCCTTGGTGCGGCGACCCATTAGGTCGGGGAATGCTGCGTGGACACCGACGGCGATGACAACCATCACGGCGACCTTAATGAGATCGGGGATGACGAACGGGCCCTGAGCCACGGCGGCCGCCCCGAAGGACATGTCAGAGCGGACCATCAGGCCAACAATGCCGCACAAGTACTGCACGGCCAGGCCGACGACGCCGGCGATGGCGAGGACTACCGTCATGCCTCCTTTGCTTCTCGGCGCGCGGTAGGCGATGAGGCCGGCGATGGCGGGTGAGACGACGTAGCCGACAAGGTAGCCCACGGTGGGGCCGGCAATGGCGCTCAGGGCACTGCGGCCGCCGGCAAGGATGGGAAGGCCGACGAGGCCGAGAGCTATGAAGAGTAGACCGACGAAGAAGCCCCGGCGGCCACCAAGGACGAGGCCGGCCAGGATGATGACGGCGTTTTGAAGAACGATGGGCACGCCCACGGTAGGCGTAGGGATAGAGACGAATGCAAAGACTATGATGAGCGCGGTGAAGACCGCGACGTACGCGATATCAGTCGCGACGGAATTCTTTTTCATGGGCCAAAGTTTATCTAGTATCTTAATAATGCAGCAAATAGGTACTTTTGAACAGTGTTCAAGCACGGCTTTCAGGGCTTGAAACTACCCCGAACGGGGTAATCTCGAGGCATGGCAAATAGAAAGAAGATGGAGCATGTCTTAGGGCTTGCTCGTGTCAGTGTGGTAGCGCTTCTTTCCGGTATCGCGCTGGGGAGCGTGGCTGGATGTTCGTTGATAGGTTCCGCGAATGTCATCGAAAATATCGAAGAAGCGGCCGGGGTGGAGGAAGGGGAGCCTGGCAGCGTCGACATGCGCGTCGGCGACATCTTCGATTCCGAATATCACCGCGTGATCTTTATCTGCCCTGGGGCTGTCGAGGAGGATGTCATAAACGCTAGTGGAGGAACCTGGCAGGGCGGTACCGACGAGGATGATGAATGGGTGCCGCCAAGCTCGGGGAGTGTTGAGATTTATCGGGATGCGCAGGGGCGTGGAGCGTCGAAGTATGTGAGCAGCAGGGCCTCTCTTGATGAGCTGGATGTCTGTAGCGCGCTGGGCGGGGTAGTTGCCGTACTGCCTGCCGATGAGCAGGTGTCTTTCGTCCGTGCAGAGCAGGGCGGTCCGTGGAAACTTCACTAGGCGGCGAGGCGTTGGATTAGGTCTCAGACACGCGCGTTGCTCGAATGGGCAATCGAACACTTGTGTGTGTATTGTGGGTTGTGGTCTGGTGGAAACGTTAGGGTACTTTCGTGGCATGTGATGGAACCGCAACGATGCCGGAAAACACAATGCGACGGGCCTGGGAACCGAAGTTGCTTCATGGCAGTCTAACTAGGTGCCCCCATTTAATGACATACAGCACTGCACACTAACTGACGCACGATAGTGAGGAAATAAATGGCTACGAAGAAGAAGTCCTCGGCGGCTAGCAAGGGCGATGATCGTCAGAAAGCCCTCGATGCCGCAATGGCGATGATTGAGAAGGATTTTGGCAAAGGAGCCGTCATGCGTCTTGGTGACGATGACCGCCCGCCGATCCAGGCCATTTCCTCCGGTAATACGGCCATCGACATTGCGCTGGGCGTCGGTGGCTTCCCGCGCGGTCGCATCGTAGAGATTTATGGACCTGAATCTTCGGGTAAAACCACCGTTGCTCTGCATGCCATCGCATCGGCGCAGAAGACCGGCGGCATCGCGGCGTTTATCGATGCGGAGCACGCGCTCGATCCTGAGTATGCGCGTCTGCTTGGCGTGGACACGGATAACCTCTTGGTTTCCCAGCCGGATACCGGTGAGCAGGCTCTGGAAATCGCAGATATGCTCGTGCGCTCTGGCGCTATCGACATCATCGTGATTGACTCCGTAGCCGCCTTGACGCCCAAGGCGGAAATCGAGGGCGAGATGGGAGATAGCCACGTTGGCCTCCAAGCCCGTCTCATGTCCCAAGCGCTACGCAAGATGACGGGTGCTCTGTACAACTCCGGGACTACCGCCATCTTCATCAACCAGCTGCGTGAAAAGATCGGCGTGATGTTTGGTTCACCGGAAACGACCACGGGTGGTAAGGCGCTGAAGTTCTATGCCTCTGTGCGCTGCGATATCCGCCGAATCCAAACCTTGAAAGACGGCCAGGATGCCATTGGTAACCGCACGAAGCTCAAGGTGGTGAAGAACAAGGTGTCCCCGCCGTTCAAGATCGCTGAGTTCGACATCATGTACGGAGAAGGCATTTCGCGTGAGTCTTCCATCATTGACTTGGGTGTCGAACACGGGTTCATTAAGAAATCTGGCTCGTGGTTTACCTACGAAGGCGATCAGCTGGGGCAGGGCAAGGAAAAGGCCCGCAACTTCCTCAAGGACAACCCCGATCTGGCGGATGAGATTGAGAAGAAGATCTTCGTCAAGCTCGGCGTGGGTGCTGCCGCAGCCGAAGCTGGTGAGGACGTCGCCATGGATGTGCCGGGTGCAGACGATCCGCTGACGGATGAGGCTGTGGATCTGGTACCGAACGTCGATTTCGACGATGACTAAACAGGCGCAATGGCACAACCTTCACCAGAGAAGCTAGAGAAGCTACGTCAAGCTCTCGAGTCCTATGAATCGGGGGACGCGGGTGGCCAGCTTGTTGATGCGAATGCTGAAGCAGCGAAGGCGCCCGTGCGCTCCCGAGCATTAGGCTTGCTAGATCAACGTGCACGTTCCCGCAAGGAACTGCGTGACCGGCTTGTCGCGGCGGACTTTGAGCCCGATGTGGTCGAAGACGTGGTCGATGACCTTGCAGGGGTGGGGCTCGTTGATGATGAAACCTTCGCCAAGGAGTGGGTGCGGCAGCGCCACGCGCGGCGCGGTAAGTCGGCCCGTGCCCTCAATGTGGAACTCAAGGAGAAGGGTGTTGAGGCCGCCGATCGCGCAGCGGCCCTAGAGCAGATTACCGAGGAATCTGAGGAGGCCGTAGCGCGCCGCGTAGCGGAGAAAAAGGCGCGAACCTTGAAGAGTGTTCCCGCCGACCGCCATGAGAGGGACAAATTCCTGCGTCGCATTGTAGGAACACTCGCGCGGCGCGGCTATCGCCAGGAGCTGGTGATGCGTATTTCCATCGAAGTGCTGGATGCGCGCATCGCCGAGCTCTCCTAGCTGTTTCTATTCGTCCGGGTTGCGGATTTCTGTATAGCTTTCTGAGTGCCAATCAACGTTGACCTGGTCTTTGGTGTCCAAGCCTTGGTCTGGTTGCTCCGGAACTTTAGCGATGATGTTCCGGCGCGCACGGCCCGCTCGAAGCTGACGTTCGATGCGTTCGGCCAGGAGGCCCAGCCCCCAGTTGATGAGGATCATGATGATCGCAACGACGATGAGCGAGGCCAGGTAATTCTTGTTGTAGGACGCCGATTGGATACCGGAGCGCACCACCTCGACATAGCCAATCTGGTAGCCCAACGCAGAGTCCTTGAGCGCAATAACCATCTGGGCGATGAGGGCCGGAAGCATTGCGGCTACTGCTTGCGGGAGCAGAATTGTACGCATCGTTTGCCCATGCGACAGCCCCAGCGCTCGAGCGGCTTCAGTTTGCCCCTTGGGCAGCGACTTGATTCCGGAGCGCAGAATCTCTGCGACGACAGAGCCGTTGTAGAGGGTCAACGCGAAGACCACGGCGCTAAACGCCAGCTGTTTCGACGGAACTACGTTATAGATGGCGAAAAGCTGATAGGCAAAAATCATGAGCAGCAGGACGGGGATGGCGCGGAAGAATTCCACGACCACACCACATACGCCGCGTACGATGACGTTCTCGCTCAATCGGCCGAGGCCGAAGATGACGCCGAACACGATGGCCAAGATGATGGATGCTACTGCGGAAAGGATCGTTCCGCGCAGGCCAGGGAGCAGGTACGTGGTCCACGTTTGGCTGTTAAGAAAAGGGGTCCATAACGCGGAGTCGAGTTGCCCGCGTTCGCCCAAAGTAGAGAGAACCCAATACAAAACCGCGACTGAGAGCACGACGGTGATGACGGTATAGATGAGGTTACGCCGCTTGCCCTTGGGGCCGGGGGCGTCGTAAAGCACGGTTGCGCGTACAGCCATTATTTCTTCACCGCCACAGTTTCGGAGAGTTTGCCTAGGCCCAAGCCCATGGGCAAGGTCAGGATGATGAAGCCCAACGCGAAGATAAAGAAGATGACAAAGAGCTGGCTCGCGTGCATCTCAATGGTGGATTTCATCAGTAGGGAAGCTTCCGCCACACCGATTACGGAGGCGATCGTGGTGTTCTTCGTCAACGCGATGAGCGTGTTTCCCAGGGGGACGATTGCCGCACGTACCGCCTGAGGGAAGACGATCGTGCTAAAGGTCTGTGAGAAGCTCAAACCCAGCGATCGTGCGGCCTCGGCTTGACCGAAGTCCACGGTGTTGATTCCCGAGCGCAAGGATTCCGCAACGAATGCCGAGGTGTACAAGATGAACCCGACGATGGCGAGGCGGAAGTTGTTATCCACTAGGAAGGTCGCAGAGTCCCGGCTAGCAAGCGTGAGCCCTAGGTTCTGGTACAGGCCAAAAGAACAGAAGAGGATAATGAGAGTCAAGGGAGTATTGCGCACCGTCGTGATGTACGTCGTGGCAATCCACCGCAGGATTCTTACGGGGGAGACACGCATGGCAGTGAGGATGGTGCCGAGGATCATTGCGCCGATGGCAGACCAGAACGTCAGCTGGATGGTGAGCCAAAAGGCTGGCCATAGTTCGGGGCCTAGTGCGGCCCACATGGATTCCATAGAAATCTCCTACTAACAGGCCTGCGCCGAGGCTGAATGTCCTCGGCGCAGGCTAGGTGGGGGCTAATCGAGCGTTTAGGAGTTGAGGAAGGAGAGGTCACCGACGGTGGCCTCGTCGATGCCCTCGCCCTTGTCCAAATTCTTGGCTACGAGCTTGTCGAATTCGCCGGAGGAATGAAGCTCTTCCAGGGCCTTGTTGACAGCGTCTGTCGCCTCTTGATCATCCTTCTTCAGACCCGCGCCGTAGTACTCATCGGTGAAGGGCTTGCCGTCCTTCTCCAACTCGACGACCTGGAACTTGCCAGGATTCTGAGCGGCGTAGCCGTTAAGAATCGTCGCGTCGGTAGTCATGGCGTCGACGTTGCCCTGGCTCAGTGCCTCCACACAGGAGGAGTAGGTGTCGTACTCCTGCAGCTGCACACTGGGCAGAGCTTCCTTCACCTTCTGTGCCGGGGTGGAGCCGGTGACAGAGCACAGGATCTTGCCGTCGAGGCCCTCGAGCCCGGTGATCTCCTTGTTATCAGCCTGGGTAAGAAGCGCTTGGTGGGTGATGAGGTACGGACCAGCGAAATTGACCTTTTCCGCGCGGGAAGCGTTGATGGAGTACGTTGCGGTGATGAGGTCAACCTCGCCGTTTTCGATCAGAGTTTCGCGCTGCGCGGACGGAGTCTCGCGCCACTCGATCTCCGGCTCCTCCCACCCCTTATCCTTGGCAATGTGGTTGACCACGTAGGTGGCAATGTCAACGTCGAGGCCGGTCATAGAACCATCGCCCTCGCGCAGGCCCAGACCCGGTTGGTCGAACTTGGTGCCTAGGGTGACAGAGCCAGACTCGATAGCGCCGAGAAGGCCCTCGCCTCCGCTGGCGGAGTCAGAGGAATCACCACACGCAACGAGCAGAGCGCTGGATGCGGCGATGGCGGCGGCGGTGGCAGTAATGCGGTTGAAAGTGCGGGACATGAGATTCTCCTTGATGAGGTGAGTGGAAAATGAATGAAGGTAGAGAAAAGAGGTGAACTGGTAACCGTTTAGTGCTGCAGGATCTTGCCCAAGAAGTCCTTTGCTCGTTCTGATTGTGGGTTGGTGAAGAAGGATTCCGGGTCGGTGTCCTCGACGATGGCCCCGTCGGCCATGAACAGGATGCGGTCGGCCGCGCGCCTGGCGAAGCCCATCTCGTGGGTCACCACGACCATGGTCATGCCTTCTTTGGCCAAATCCGTCATGACGTCAAGCACCTCGTTGACCATCTCAGGGTCGAGAGCTGAGGTAGGTTCATCGAAGAGCATGACTTTCGGGCGCATAGCCAAGGCACGGGCAATGGCGACACGTTGTTGCTGGCCGCCGGAGAGCTGTGCAGGGTATTTTTCTGATTGATTAGCAATTCCAACGCGGTCAAGCAGTTGCATCGCACGCTCTTCGGCCTCGGACTTCTTCATCCTGCGGACTTTGATAGGCCCCAGAGTGACGTTGTCCTTGATGGTCTTGTGTGGAAAGAGATTGAATTGCTGGAACACCATGCCCACGTCCGCACGCAGCTTGGCTAGCTCGCGTCCCTCTTCAGGAAGGGGAGTGCCGTCGATCGCGATGGAACCCTCGTCGATGGTTTCAAGCCGGTTGATGGTGCGGCACAGGGTGGACTTGCCGGAGCCGGACGGACCGAGAACAACGACGACATCGCCGCGGCCAATCTCCAAGTTGATATCGCGGAGCGCGTGATAGTCACCGAAGTACTTATTGACTCCGTCCATCTTGATCATCGGGCCGGAATGGTCGGTCACATCACACCTCCTTAGATAGAGTGAGCTGAATCATATGTAGAACAATAGGCGTGTGGATAGTGGAGGCGGGGAGGTTTGTGTAACAAATCCATAACTCTTATATGCGGTCGGGGCATTATGAGTAGTGGGGTCGTCCAGTTAGAATGTCCCCACGTGAGCTCCCCCGTAACTAATAACCAGCCCCGCACCTATGAGGTGCGGACCTTTGGCTGCCAGATGAACGTTCATGATTCCGAGCGCATTTCCGGCCTGCTCGAGGAGGCCGGCTACTCGGCGGCGCCGGATGGCGCCGAGCCTGACCTCATCGTATTTAACACCTGCGCCGTGCGCGAGAACGCCGACAAGCGCCTGTACGGCACCCTGGGTGCGCTGAAGAAGACGAAGGAAAACCATCCCGGCATGCAGATCGCGGTTGGCGGCTGCTTGGCGCAGAAGGATAAGGACACCGTCTTGGACCACGCGCCGTGGGTGGATGCGGTTTTCGGAACCTATAACATGGCGGCGCTGCCGGCACTGCTTGAGCGTGCACGTCACAACAATGAAGCGCAGGTGGAAATCGTCGATGCCCTCGAGGCTTTCCCCTCCGTACTGCCGGCAAAACGCGAATCCGCCTATGCTGGGTGGGTCTCGGTCTCCGTGGGCTGTAATAACACCTGTACTTTCTGCATCGTCCCTTCGCTGCGTGGCAAAGAGGAAGACCGCCGCCCCGGCGATATCCTCGCAGAAGTTCAGGCCCTGGTAGATCAAGGCGTGTCCGAAGTGACCCTATTGGGGCAGAACGTCAACGCCTATGGCGTCAACTTCGCGGACCCAGACCTGCCGCGTGATCGCTTCGCCTTTTCCAAGTTGCTGCGCGAGGTAGGCAAGATTGAGGGTCTCGAGCGCTTGCGTTTTACCTCGCCGCACCCGGCCGAGTTCACCTCCGACGTTATTGATGCCATGGCGGAGACATCGGCTGTGTGCCCGCAGCTGCATATGCCGCTGCAGTCTGGATCTGACAAGGTCCTCAAGGACATGCGCCGTTCCTATCGCACGAAAAAGTTCTTGGGGATTCTCGACGAGGTCCGTGAGAAGATGCCACACGCGGCAATTACCACCGACATCATCGTGGGCTTCCCAGGCGAGACCGAGGAGGATTTCGAAGCCACGATGGACGTGGTTCGCCGCGCACGTTTCGCCTCCGCTTTCACTTTCCAGTACTCGCCGCGCCCCGGCACCCCGGCCGCAGAAATGGATAACCAAATCCCCAAGAAAGTTGTGCAGGAGCGCTTCGAGCGCCTCGTCGCCTTGCAGGATTCCATTCAGGCAGAAGAAAACGCCAAGCTTGTCGGCACTGATGTAGAGCTGTTGGTGCAGGCGGAAGGCGGCCGCAAGGCCGCCGAGACCCACCGCCTCACCGGACGCGCGCGTGATGGTCGCCTTGTTCACTTTGCACCAGTCGATGCCGCGGGCAAGGACATCTCTGCGGAGATTCGCCCCGGTGATGTTGTGCACGCTACCGTGACGGATGCAGGCTCCTTTTTCCTGGTGGCTGATTCCGGCGTGAGCGAGCACCGTCGCACGAAGGCCGGCGATATGTCGGCGGCGGGGCAGACGCCCACGACGGCACCAATTGGGGTGGGTCTGGGTCTGCCGGGCGTCGGAAAGCCCAGTGCTCCTGCCGATTCCTGCGGCTGCTAAAAGGGGGTAGGCTCCGTTTTATGAGTGATGACTTGAAGTCCGTTCACGATGCCGTTGCTGCTGAGAAGCGCGCAGCGCAGACTCTCGAATTGGGAAAGCACAAATATGCGCTCATCGTGGCCGTCGTGGCGTGGGTTGCTTACTTGGTTTTGCCCTATGCCGGTGATGCCCGCGGCTGGGAAGCTCTCTTCGTCGGTGGAACGGCCGAGGGCGTGCGTATCTCCCTCATGGAAACCGTCAGCGCATGGCTAGCGCTGGGTGGAGTGGGGATCTTAACCACCGCCACGATTATCACTCGCCGGACCAAGCTGGCTCTCGTAGCGTGGATGATGACGACGATCTCTTTCTTCGCTAACCTGTGGGGATTTTGGTACAGGGACAGCGCATCGGATGGCGCTGCCATAGGTATGTACGTGGGCGTCTTCTCAACGTTGGTCGCCTTTCTTGTGTACTGCCAGGTAGCACTGCGCCGCAGTCCCGAGCAGTTGGCCGCCGCAGAACGCGTGCGGGAAGTCGCCGGCCAGCTCGATCACGTGGGAGTCCTGCAGACCGAAGCCGCTACCGAGCTGCCGGCAGAACAGAATCCGCTGCTTATCGACGACCGCCGCTCCCGCGCGGCCTCCCGCCACCGGCGCCAGCAGGACGAGGAATAAGCGCTACGAGATTCGTGTTGTGGAGTGCATGACTACACTCTTCGACTCACTTGAATTGGGACGACTGACCCTGCCAAACCGCGTGACCATGGCAGCGTTGACCCGCTCACGGGCAGGTCGCGATGGCGTCCCCACGCCCCTGCACGAGACGTACTACACGCAGCGCGCTTCAATGGGTCTTATCGTGACGGAGGGCGTATTCCCCGCAGTGACCAGCCGCGCTTTCCCCGGCCAGCCCGGTATCGAAACTCCGGAACAGATTTCCGGCTGGCGGCGAGTGGCCGATTCCGTCCACGAAGCTGGCGGACGCATTTTCATGCAGGTGATGAACGGCGGGCGCCTTTCTCATGCCAGCCTCCTCGAGGGTGCAGAACCGGTGGCACCCTCTGCGCTGGCATCGGGCACTGCGGTCCGAGATTTCGAATCCCGCAAGGAGTGCCCAGTGCCCCGCGCCCTCGACATCGAGGAGCTACCGCGCATTGTCGATGAGTTCCGCCAAGCTGCCCGCAATGCCATCGATGCTGGCATGGATGGCGTGGAGCTTCATGGTGCGAACGGTTATCTGCTGCACCAGTTCCTTTCTCCGAGCTCCAATCACCGAGAGGATGCCTACGGCGGAACCCCGGAGAAGCGCTACCGCCTGGTAGTGGAGATCCTGCGTGCCGTGGCCGAGGAGATCGGAGCCGACCGCGTAGCGCTGCGCCTGTCCCCGCAGCACAATATTCAGGGCATTGAGGAAACCGACGCTGCGGATGTGCGTGCCACCTATGGTGGGTTGCTGCGCGCTGTCGCAGACCTTGGTTTGGCCTACGTCTCCTTCCTGCATGCAGCGCCTACGGGTGAGCTCATTACTGAGCTGAGCGCCGAAGCGCGTGCTAACGGGCGTACCCGTGTCATCCTGAACTCGGGGTTTGGACAGGTGACCCAGCGCGCGGAAGCCGAGGATCTAGTACACCACGGTGATGCCGTGGCCGTGGGCCGGTTGGCCATCTCCAACCCGGATCTCGTTGGCCGCTGGCAGGAAGAGCTTCCTGTCACTGCGCCGGATGAGACCACGTTCTATGCGGGTGGAGCGCACGGCTACACCGACTATCCGTTCTCCACGGTCAACTCGTAGGCGCTGCTCGCCGAGATGACGTGCGCGCCGAGGCGCTTGTAGAGCGCATTCATCGCCGGATCCGCCTGGGCGACTGAGCAGTAAGCTCGGCGGACGTCGGGCCAGTGGTGCGCCACCGCATACTGGGCATGCTGCTTGGCATGTGTAGCCAGGCCACGGCGGCGCTGTTCGCGTTCTGTCACGGTAAGAGTCCACTCGCATACCTCAGGGTCCGCATCGCCGTGGCGGGAGAGCTCGGTGAGTGCGACGACGCGTCCCTGTTCGACAATGCCGACGAGGAGCGTATGCGCTTTGCGGGAGCGCAGCCGTGCGTGCGCTTCGTTCAGGCGCTGTCGTGTCCACACGATGGGCTCGACGCTTAAGTCACCGTAGACCGCGTCGGTGGAGGCTAGGGTGAGCAGGCGCAGGACATCATCAAGCAGCTCTTCCGGGATGTCGTAGTCGGGCCACACCTGCGCACCAACCACTGGAGGAGTGGGGGCTATTTCGACGAACATTTGGCGCTCGGCATGCTTGCGACGAAACCCGAGCTCAAGGTAGGCCTGCGACATTGGGTCATAGGTATGGTCCGCGTCTGGCGGGTACAGCATGCCAACCTGGGCAGTCGTGCGGTCCAGCTGGCGGGTAATCCGGAGTGCCTCGCGGGCGAGGGCTCGCGTCACGTCGAGAGCCTCTGGCTCTAGTTCCTCCCCAGGCAAGGGGAGGAGATCCGCGGCGAGGACGCATTCGATATCGGCGTTCTCTGTTTCCTCCAAGAGTGGAAGAGAGATGTGGATGAAGCCATCGAAATCGACTTCGGGGCTGGGCTCTGCCGCTGAGATAACGGGTAGACCCAGCTCTCCAGCCGGCCCCAAGGCGGAGTCAGTCAACCCGAAGAGATAGGTGCGAGACTCTGTGGAGCCTTGCAGTCGCTGAAGCACACGGCGTGGGGAACCGCTGGCAGCGGGATCGCCGCTGGCCTCTTGGGCGGCTAGGTTGGCGTCGAAAACGAAGCTACGCAGGCAATCCGCCGGCTCAGCTGAGGCCGAACCCGGCGGCGCGACAATCTGAACGAACACTCAGACTAGGGTGCTACTTGTCGTTGACAGCAGCCGCTGCGGCATCGGCGAATTCCTGCCACTGTTTGGCCTGGGCACGCAGATCTTCCGCCTTCTTGGTGTTGCCCTTGGCCTCGGCAGCTTCTGCCTGCGCGGTGAAATCATCGACCTTGGACTGGAACTGGGCCACGCGGGCCTGGGCCTCTGGGTCCGTCCGGCGCCATTGTGAATCCTCGGCGTCACTCACGCGCTTTTCCAGCGCCGAGATCTTGGCCTCGTACTCGCGCACCTGGTTGCGCGGAACGAAACCGATCTCCTCCCACTTTTCCTGCAGCTCCCGCAGCTTGGCTTTCGCCGAGTCGATCGACTTGGCGGGATCAATCAGGGAGTCATATTCCGCAATGAGCGCATCCTTGGCGGCGGCGTTCTCTGCGAACTGCTTGTCCCGCTCGTCATTGACGGCGTTGCGGGCATTGAAGAAGTGATCCTGGGCGGCGCGGAAACGGGCCCAGAGCTTGTCGTCGATCTCACGAGGGGCACGGCCCGCAGCCTTCCACTCCGTCATGAGATCACGGTACGCGCGCGCCGTTTCGCCCCAGTTGGTGGAGTCCTTAATAGCTTCTGCGCGCTCTACCAGTTCTTCCTTCTTGGCGCGGGCGCCGCGCGGTTGCGATCCAGTTCGGCGAAGTGGGATCCGCGGCGGCGGTTGAAGGAGTCACGGGCGCGGGAGTAGCGCTTCCACAGGGCATCATCCGTCTGGCGGTCAATGCCACGGATCTGCTTCCATTCCTCCAAGATGGCGCGGATACGGTCGCCGGCAGCCTTCCACTCCGTCGAGTTGGCGGCGATGTCCTCGGCCTCGGCAGCGAGCTTTTCCTTTTTGGCAATGGCTTCTTCGCGGCGACGAGCCTTGTCAGCCTGTGCTTGCTCACCGGCTTCCACGGAGTGTTCGATGATAGTGGCTAGGCGCTTGTCCAGTGCCGCGATATCACCGATTACTGCCTGTGTAGGTAGGGACTCTCGCAGTTCCGCAGCAGTCGCCTTGATCGACGCAGCATCGCCCGGATGGGCTGTGAGGCGGGATTCTAGCAGTTCGATCTCGGTGGACAGATCGTCATAGCGTGCATCAAAGTGCGCCAAGCCCTCTTCCGGGGTGCCGGCCTGCCACTCGCCGATTTTGCGTTCGCCTTCGGGGGCCTTGACGAATACCGATCCATCAGCATCAACGCGGCCCCACTGGGCCGGATCGTTTTTTGCGGGCTGCACGGGACGTGCTGCCGGAGCAGAGGAAGACGGGCCGGGACGAGCGCCCTTGCGAGGCATGGCTCCAGGGGAAGGAATAGCGGACATGCTAAGAAACCACCTTCGGTATTATCGCGCCGCGCGACACGGCTGCCAGAACTTATGTGACACAACACTACCGTTTCCGCCGCGCAGCCGCGTGTTAACCCCGAAAAACTAACCTTATAGGATGGGAGTTGATGCAAAATCTCATGGTTATGCCAGCCTCACCGGCCTTGGCGGAAGAATTGTCACCGAGCGATGACGCTTCGCGCGCGCTCCTTAGCGCCGCCTGCGAGCTCACACGTGATGCCGCACGCGTCAACGGTAGGGCACCGCTTAAGGTCGACATCGTGGGATCGCGCGATGCGCGCTGGCGTACCGAGCACACGGGAAGTTTGAGAGCGTGGGGCGCACCCCAGGTCGACGTCGGCGGCGGAAACTACCTGCCCGAAATCATGGCCCGCTACGTACTCACTAACGCGCTCGGGGCAGAAAGCAGTCACCACGCTTTCACGGTGGAAGACTCCCGCGCCTCCCTAGGGGAGGTGCGTTCCGGACGTTTCACAATAGTGTGCGTTGATGGCTCTGCAGGCTTGACGGAGCGCGCGCCGCTCGCTCTTGTCGAGGGTGCGCGGGACACTCACCTGTGGTGCGAGAGCGTGCTGGCCGGCGCGGAGGAAGACTGTGACGAAGAGCTGCTCCATTCGACGGGAGTGCTCGAAACGGCACTGTGGGCGCAGCTAGCAGGCGTGCACCCGCATCATGCAGAACTCCGGGCTGCAGATTCGACGTTGGGCGTGGGCCGCTATGTGGCGGGGTGGCAGTGCTAATGCCAGAGACTCTCAGTAGCGGCCCAACCCCGATTGCCGTCGTAGGGCCGACGGCCTCCGGAAAATCAGCACTCGGAGTCGCCTTGGCGCACGAGCTCGACGGGGAAGTAGTCAACGTCGATTCGATGCAGCTTTACCGGGGCATGGACATCGGCACGGCCAAACTGACGCTGGAGGAGCGCGAAGGTATCCCGCACCACCAGCTCGATGTCTGGGATGTGACCGAAACAGCGTCTGTAGCCCGCTACCAGTCCTCCGCCATCGCGGATATAGACAGCATTCGTGCCCGCGGCAAGACCCCGATTCTGGTCGGTGGATCCATGCTCTACGTCCAATCGCTCGTGGACAACTGGCAATTCCCACCCACTGATGCGGAGGTGCGCGCTCGCTGGGAGGCCCGGCGCCAAGAGATCGGCACCGATGCCCTGCACGCAGAACTTGCCAGCGTGGACCCGGCAGCCGCGGCCATCATCGAAGACAAGGACCCGCGCCGTACCGTGCGCGCACTGGAGGTCATTGAGCTCACAGGCAAGCCGTTCAAGGCCAGCCAGCCGCCGAAGAACGCACCGCCCCGGTGGGGGACAAGAATCCTCGGGCTGCGCACGGAATCCAGTTGGCTGAATCCGCGAATCGAGCTGCGCAGTCGCCTCATGTTCGACAAGGGGTTGGTCGAAGAGGTCGAGAACCTTCAGGCGCACGGCCTGAAGGCTGACTCGACGGCGGGGCGGGCCATCGGTTATGCCCAAGTCCTCCAAGCCCAGCGTGGAGAGCTCACCTGGGAAGAAGCGGTGGAGCGTACCATCACTGGAACCCGTCGTTATGTGCGTCGCCAGCGTGCCTGGTTTAACCGTGATAAGCGTATCCACTGGCTGGATGCCGCGGCTGATACGACAACGCAGGCTTTGCGTGTCCTCGAAGAGAGTTAGACTCTACACCTATGAAGTTTGCTAAAGGCCACGGAACTGAAAACGACTTCGTCATTGTGGAAGGAACCGAGCCGCTACCGCCGGAAAAGGTAGTGGCACTGTGTGATCGCCGCGCAGGGATCGGCGCCGACGGCGTCTTGCGCGTCATACGTGCAGGTGACTTGCTCGCCTCTGGAGAAATCGATGAGCTCGCGCCGGGTATTAACACCGATGACTGGTTCATGGACTACCGCAACGCGGACGGTTCGGTGGCGGAAATGTGCGGCAATGGTACCCGCGTTTTCGCGCATTGGGTGCGCTCCCGTGGGCTGGTGAACACCGATACTTTCACCGTCGGCACGCGCGCTGGGGCCAAGCAGGTCACCGTCCACTCCTTCAACGAGACTGAAGCCGAAGTCAGCGTGGAGATGGGACCTGCACAGGTGCTCGGTGTCTCCACCGCTTCGATGGCGGGGGAGAGCTTCGCCGGGCTCGGGGTAGATATGGGAAACCCTCACCTAGCGGCCGTTATCCCGGGACTGACCGCGGAGGATTTGGCGGCGAAGCGCCTTGAGCAGCCCGTCTTCGATACTGACTTCTTCCCGGCAGGCGTCAACGTGGAGCTGGTTACTCCGCTGCACGATGGCGTGATTCACATGCGCGTCTTCGAGCGCGGCTCAGGGGAGACACGTTCGTGCGGTACCGGAACGGTGGCCGCAGCGTGCGCCGCGCTTGCCGACGCCTCCCACACCACCGGCCGCGTCCGCGTCGTCGTCCCCGGCGGCGAGGTCCAGGTAGAAATCACTGAGGACGGATCTACGCTGACGGGGCCTTCGCGCATCGTAGCCACAGGCGAAACCTCGCTATAGGGTTTTCGGGACGGCGTTTAGCGTCCGTCCCCCTTTTTGTAGTTGGTCCCTAGCGCCAAGGCGGCGCGGCGGGCAGCGAGCCACGACTCCTTGAGCTCGGCGGCCCGATCATCGGCCACCTTGAGCAAGGATTCGAGTTCGCTGGTGCCAGTATCTGGCGAGTTAACCCGCGCATCGAGGCGGCGCAAGAAACGCTGCGCGCCATGCATTTTATAGTGGAACGCTTCGATAGTGGGGTTCGTGCAGTCGACGTCGGCAAGCGCTGGGCGGTGGAGCGTGCGGTCCGCCAATGCTTCAGCGTCGTCGCTCGTAGCAAATGTGGCGTAGTCCTCGAGGACGCCCGTGATGTCTTCCACCGTGAGCGCAATGGAAGCCCGCAGCGCCGCATGTTCCGAGGCATCGGGGCGGGCGCCGACAAACAGCCATAGCGCCCCGCAGATAAAGATAGCGAGAATAACTCCCGGCAGCTTCAGCGTCAGAACCAGTACCGTAGCGGTAACCCCGGCAAGGAGCAGGGCAAAACCCTGACGCTGAGATGCGGAAAAACTCATGCTTACGACTCTACGGTATGCCTAGTGGCCGCCGCAGCCTCCAGAGCCGCAGGCGCAGCCGCCGTCGCTGCCACAGCCGCCGGTGGGTAGCGCGATAGAGGCGGTCAGCATCGCCGAACCCGCAAGCACGGAATCCTTCGGCGGCAGCTCGCCAAAGCTCTCCGGCAGACACAGATCGAAGGGGAAGGTGCCATCCATGACGAGGTGCATGAAGCGCTCACCGGTGAGCTGGTTGTGGCGCCACTCGGACTCCATAACCCGAGCGGAAAAAGTGCAGCCCGGGGTAGGGGATTCGGCGCCGGAACCGGCCGCAACAACTGCCGCACCGGTGGATTCAAACGTGGCTGGGTAGGTGCCCTTCTCGGCTTCGTAGGCATCTGCGTTGTCGAACGCGGTGACATCGAGACCCATCGCAGTAAGCTCTACCTGCTGCCACTGCTGGGTGTCCTCATCAGCCAAGAGCGGGCCCTGCGCCAAGTTCGCCGTCGCTTGCGCGAGAACGTTTCCGAAAGGATCGATGATGTCCAGGTAAGCCAAGACATCGTTGATCATAGAGACGTGGGCGAAGCCTTGGGTGACGCCCTCAAACCCAATGAAGGTGGCGAAAGGTTCGACGGCAAGGATATTGAGTTGCGCCCCGGAAGGATCCGAGAACTGAATGAGTTGTCCTCCGCGAACCTCCCCCGTGACTGCCAGCTGGTTGGTCGAAATGGCTGCTTCGACGGCGTCCTGCCAGCGCTCGTAGTTGAGGCCAATGGCCTGCATCTCTGGGTGAGTGGTCTCTTTGACGGTCATGCGGCCCATTGTATCTGGCGCCGCGATGACTCAAAAATGTTGTCGGTGAGCCTTGCCGCCGGGATCGGCACAAGGTCGTGTGCAACGGAGATTCCCTGTTAAGAGGCGTGACGTGCAAGAATAGAAAGCATATGACAAAAGAAACCCATGATGATCTCCTCGCGCAGGCTTTTGGTGAGCCCGCGCCCACCTCACCGGAGCCGACTACCGGTGATCTCGACCTAGCTGAGCGCAACGCCTTCCGCCGAGTAACCCGCGAGACCACCATTCGCGCAGAAGACACCACCGACGGCTACGAAGTGGAGTACCGCAAGCTGCGCCTTGAACAAGTAGTCCTCGTAGGAGTGTGGACTGAAGGCACCGTGGCCGAGGTTGAGGCCACGATGTCGGAGCTCGCGGCGCTCACGGAAACCGCGGGAGCCGAAGTAGTAGAAGCCCTGTATCAAAAGCGCGATAAGCCGGACCCGGGTACCTATATCGGCTCCGGCAAAGTGAACGAGCTCAAGGATATCGTGGCTGCCACTGGCGCGGATACCGTGGTGTGCGACGGCGAGCTAACCCCCGGCCAGCTCTCTGCCTTGGAACGCGCTCTCAACACCAAAGTTATCGACCGCACCATGCTCATCTTGGATATTTTTGCGCAGCACGCCAAGTCCAAGGAAGGCAAAGCCCAAGTCTCGCTCGCGCAGTTGGAATACCTCTATACGCATACCCGTGGTTGGGGCGGCAACCTCTCGCGCCAGGCGGGCGGCCGTGCTGGTTCCAACGGCGGCGTCGGTCTGCGCGGCCCCGGTGAAACCAAGATTGAGACGGACCGTCGGCGTATCCGCACGCAGATGGCGCTGCTGCGTAAGGAGCTTAAGGCGATGAAGACGGCGCGTGAGATTAAGCGCTCGCGCCGTGCGTCATCGACGATCCCGCAGATTGCGATCGCCGGCTACACCAACGCTGGTAAGTCTTCGCTCATCAACGCGATGACGGGCGCTGGCGTGCTGGTGGAGGATGCACTGTTCGCTACCTTGGACCCCACCACCCGCCGCGCCGAGCTTGCTGATGGCCGCCAGGTCGTCTTCACCGATACCGTTGGTTTCGTCCGCCACCTTCCCACACAGTTGGTGGAGGCCTTCAAGTCCACCTTGGAGGAGGTCCTCGCAGCAGATCTGATGCTGCACGTCGTGGACGGCTCAGATCCTTTCCCGCTGAAGCAAATTGAGGCGGTTAATGCGGTCATCTATGACATCGTGAAGGAAACCGGCGAGGAGGCCCCGCCGGAGATCATCGTCATCAACAAGATCGACCAGGCCGATCCGCTGGTGCTGGCGGAGCTGCGCCACGCCCTCGACCGCGACAACGTGGTGTATGTCTCCGCCAAGACGGGGGAGGGTATCGATGAGCTCACCACGCGCGTGGAGCTCTTCCTCAATTCTCAGGACGAGCATGTGCAGTTGCTCATTCCGTTTACTCGCGGGGACGTGGTCGATCGCGTCCATACCCAGGGTACGGTGCGCAGCGAGGAGTACACGGGGGAGGGCACGCTTGTCGACGTCCGCCTGCCTGCCTCCATCGCCGCCGAACTCAGCGAATTTCGCGTGACTGGTGAGGACGCTTAGGTTTCGGTGCCCGCGTGAGCCATAATTATGGTTCGTGAGTAATTTTGGCTGGGCCGTCCACGGGGACGGAAAGACGATTAAGCCGGGCGCGGTTGTCGCACCCGAAGAACGATTGAGCTGGGGCCGCACCATCGGCATCGGCATGCAGCACGTGGTGGCCATGTTCGGTGCAACACTGCTGGTGCCCACCCTGACCGGATTCCCGGTCAATACGACGCTGCTGTTTTCAGGCCTGGGAACAATCCTATTCCTCCTGATCACCCGCAACCGCCTGCCTTCCTACCTGGGCTCCTCCTTCGCGTTCATTGCACCGCTGAGCGCCTCCCAGCAGTACGGCATTGGTGCGCAGGCAGGTTCTGTCTTAGTGACTGGCCTAGTCTTGGTGGCGATTGGTTTCGCGGTGAAGGCGGCGGGCCGCAAGGTCCTTGACGCCGTCATGCCACCGGCCGTGACCGGCGCCATTGTGGCGCTGATCGGCCTTAACTTGGCACCCAATGCTGCCACCAATTATTCGAGCCAGCCTCTGGTTGCCACGGTGACGCTGGCGGTCATCATCCTTGCCACCGTCGCTGGTCGCGGCATGGTTTCGCGTCTGTCGATTCTTATCGGTGTCGTCGTCGGCTGGGCTTTCGCGGCGGCCACGGGCAACCTTGGCGAAGGCGCTGTGGAATCCATCCGTGAAGCAGCCTGGATTGGCTTCCCGCAGTTCCATGCGCCGGAGTTCCATGTTTCTGCCATCGCGGCAGCCCTGCCGGTGCTGGTTGTGCTGATTGCAGAGAATGTCGGCCACGTCAAAGCGGTCTCTGAGATGACTAAGCGTGACCTCGATGATCTGGCCGGTGACGCTCTCATCGCCGACGGCCTGGCCACCTCCTTAGCCGGTGGGTTCGGCGGCTCCGGTACAACGACCTATGCGGAGAATATCGGCGTCATGGCCGCGACCCGCGTCTATTCCACGGCCGCCTACTGGGTAGCTGCTATCACAGCCATCGCTCTGGCCTTCATCCCGAAGTTTGGCGCGCTTATTTTCACCATCCCCACTGGCGTGCTAGGCGGTGCTTGCATCGTCCTCTACGGCCTCATCGGCATGCTCGGCGTGCGCATCTGGATGGACAACAAGGTCAACTTCAACAACCCGGTTAACCTCACGGCGGCGGCGGTGGCGCTCATCGCGGGTATTGGCAACCTCACTCTCGACGTCTTCGGCGTGACGCTTGAGGGCATTGCCTGGGGCTCTGTCGGCATCATCGTGCTCTACCCAGTGATGAAGAAACTCTACGGCACCGTCGGCGAGGGCCGCGGCGCGAAGTACTAGAGGCGCTTCCGCCGACTAGCGAGGATAAGGGACCGGAGTAAAGGCACCATCTGGAGGCTTTGATTTAGAAAGCCCCAGGTGAATTCGTGCAGGAATCTGCATAAGGTGCTTTTACTCCGGTCCCTCTGCGGTATGAAGACGCGCATACACATGGTTCCATTCAAACGGTTTGGCTCAGAAGGTTCTCCTGTGGCCAAACAAACCTTCAAAGCCCCACCACATGGTTTCCTTGCCCCCAACAGAACCGTTTGAGTAGAGCCTGATGACTAGAACCTTGTGCTGACAACCAAGCAACATAAAGCTCCCGCCACCCTCAGTACAAGAGGGAAGCGGGAGCTCTGCCGTTCTATAAACGGAAAGTGCTTTAGGAAGCGTCGAGGTCCTGCTCGATGAGGCCGGCGATCTTCTCGACAGCCGCCTCGTTCTCGGAGGTCACGGTGACTTCGTCGCCCTGCTCGGCGCCGAGAGCCATGATCATGAGGGAAGAAGCGGCATCGGTCTCATCCTCGTCCTCATCGCCAACGAGGGTGAGGAAGATGTCCTCGTCGAACTCAGCGGCGGCGTCAGCGATGATGGAGGCCGGACGTGCGTGCAGTCCGACGGAGGAGCCAACCTTGACGGTCTTAGAAGCCATGATGATAATCCTTTCGAATTACGGTATTTCGTGCTTACAAGTGTACGCGGCTTAAGCGCTAGGCGGCGGCCTTGGCCTTGTCTGCCTTCGCAGCAGCCTCCTCAGCAGCCTTGTTCGGCCAGAATTGCTTCATCGCGATGACTGCAATGGCGGAGACGATGACGCCAGCGAGGATGGCCACGAAGTAAGCCCACGCAGGTTCGATAGCGAAGATAACGAAGATTCCGCCGTGCGGGGCGCGAGACATGACGTCCAGGGACATCGACAGCGCACCTGTTACTGCGCCACCGAGCATCATCGAAGGGATGACGCGCAGCGGGTCGGCAGCAGCGAACGGGATAGCGCCTTCGGAAACGAAGGACAGACCCAGCAGCCAGGCCGACTTGCCGTTCTCCTGTTCCGCGGGCGTGAACAGGTTCTTGCGTACGAAGGTAGCGATGGACAGCGCAATCGGCGGAACCATGCCGGAGGCCATAACGGCGGCCATGATCTTCATGGAAGCCTCATCACCCGTGGACAGGCCAGCAGTAGCGAAGAGGTAAGCAGCCTTGTTGACCGGGCCACCCAGGTCGGAGCACATCATCAGGCCGAGGATGATGCCCAGAAGGACAGCGGAGGAACCAGACATCGAGGACAGCCAGTTCTGCAAGCCTTCCATGATAGCGGCCAGCGGGGCACCAAGAAGCAGATACATGAGCAGGCCAGTAATCATCGTGGCGAGCAGCGGGATGATGACCACAGGCATGAGGGAGCCGATCCAGCGCGGGACCTTCCACTTGCCAATCCACATCGCAACAAAGCCAGCGATGAGACCGGTGACCAGACCACCGATGAAGCCGGCGCCCAAGGTAACAGCAATAGCACCGCCGGCGAAGCCCGGCGCGATGCCCGGGCGGCCTGCCAGTGCGAAGGCGATGTAGCCGGAGAGCGCTGCGACGATGAATCCCATCGCCGCTTGACCGATAGCGAAAAGCACGGCGCCGATGTATAGGGCGAATCCTGCCTTCTGGAAGGTCATCATTTCGCCATCAACCATGACGTCATGGCCCGGCAGGTTGGTCAGCGAGTAATCGGTGGTGATGGCCTGCCAGCCGTTTGCCATGTCGTAGCCGCCGAAGAGGAAGCCCAAGGCCAAGAGGAGGCCACCGGCGGCGACGAAGGGAACCATGTAGGACACGCCGGTCATGATGGCCTGCTGAATGCGCTTGCCCCAGCCCAGTCCTTCGCCTTCTTCCGCGGAACTAGAGGAGGCTGCGCCTGCAGTGCCCGCAACCTTGTGCGCGTTAGGGTTCTTGGACGCAGCGATAGCCTCATCGAGCATCACACCCGGCTCGTTGATGGCGCGCTTGACGCCCGATTCAATGACGGGCTTG
Source organism: Corynebacterium hiratae (assembly GCF_009708045.1). NCBI lineage: Bacteria > Bacillati > Actinomycetota > Actinomycetes > Mycobacteriales > Corynebacteriaceae > Corynebacterium > Corynebacterium hiratae. Next base: position 67,676 of record NZ_VIOG01000005.1, read on the forward strand.
CCGGCGAAGCGCTCCCGGTCGCGAACACCGACATCGGTGGCGAAAATGACGGCGTCGGCAGCCGCGATGGTGTCTGCAGAAACAGCGGTGTTATTGGAAGATCCCTGGGTCTCTACGGTGAGCTCGACATCGTCGCGCTCCTCAGCAGTTTGGGTGAGGGCGTCTGCCGCCATGTACGTGTGGGCAATGCCGGTCGGGCACGCGGTGACGGCGACGATGCGGGTCTTCTTTGAATCTGCAGCCTTGCTCGAAGCAGGAGCCGCAGCCGCTGCACTCGTATCTGCAGGGGATGCTGATTCGTTAGCCGCAGCCTTCTTCGGCTTTTCGGCGTTAACCACGTCGAGTACCAGGGAGACGATTTCCTCCTTGGTCTGCGCGGTGCGCAGAGCCTCCAAGAAGTCCTTCTTCACCAGTGCACGAGCCAGCTTGGAGAGGATCTTCAGGTGTGCTTTACCGCCACCTTCCGGGGCAGCAATGAGGAAAACCAGGTGGGCGTCCCCATCGGGGCCAGAGAAGTCCACACCGCGGGAGAGACGGGCGAAGGCCAGGGTGGGTTCAGACACGGCAGCAGAGCGGCAGTGTGGGATGGCAACGCCGCCGGGGACACCGGTGCCGGCTTTGGCTTCACGCGCGATGGCCGGGCCTGCCAGCTCGTCCACGGAGGTAGCGCGGCCGGTGTCGTGAACAAGCGAGGCCAGATTGGTAATGACTGATTCGATGCTGCCACCGAAGTCGGCGTCGAGCGCCACAAGGTCGGTGGTGATGAGTTCTGATGACATCGGGTACGTACTCCTCAGTACTGCTAAAGGTCGGTGACGGCCTGAACCGTCGTGTGTTCAATATCGAGTTCTTCAGGGGTTGGTATTTGGGTTCCTGGGAGCGCTGCGGCAGCCGAGCCGTAGGCCACGGCCTGGCGCAACGCTTCGGGGTAGGAGGCGCCGGAGCGGCGGGCGAGGATATAGCCGGAGAGCGAAGAATCTCCGGCGCCTACGGTGGAGCGCAGGGTAATCGGCGGGGGAGTAGCGGCCCATGCTTCCTCGGCGGTGACCAGCACTGCGCCAGCGACACCTAGGGTGACGAGAACCTCGGGAATGCCGCGCTTGACGACGACCCTCGCGGCCTCGACCACACCGCTGAAATCACCGTTCTCGGCGGCAGCTTCGAGGGCCTGGCCATCAACGTTGGCTAGCTGTCCAAGCTCAAGGCCATTGGGCTTGATGAGATCGGGGCTGGCTACCTCGAGGTTCTCTCCGAGAGCCACCATAGGGGCATCGGAGGTGTCGACGGCTACATGGATGTTGGGGTTCGCCTCGCGAGAGACAGTGATGAGCTGCGTGTACCAGTCGGTGGGAACCCCCTTGGGCAGGGAGCCTGCCATGACGATCCACTCGGCGTTGGCGCAGTGTTCAGCGACGGCCTGTGCCACGTCTTGCTGAACTGACTCATCGAGCGTGGGGCCGGGACCGTTGAGTTTGGTCGTCCGGCCGTCTGGCTCGGTCAGAGTGGTATTGGTGCGCACCGCGCCGGCCGTGTGTACTGCATGTACGGGGATGGACGCGTCATCAGCAAGGGCCAAGAAAGGATCAGCGGGGGCGGCGGGAAGCAGCGCCAAGCTGTCGACGTTGGCGAGCGTTACGGCATGCGTAACGTTGACGCCTTTACCGCCAGCAACGCTGGAGACAGACTCGGCGCGGTGGACAGCACCGGGTTCGAGCGCCTCGTTCAGGCGCACCGTGGCGTCGATGCTCGGGTTGGGGGTCAAAGTAAGGATCATCGTGGACAATGTCCCCTTTCGCGGAGTGCGTATATTGGGGGCAAACGCGCCTCGGCGGCTCGAACAAGAACTTCGGTGCAGATTGCCCGTGGTCAGCGTGAAACTAATGTTGCTTAATGTTGATTATTGCCCGTATGTGTCCGAATGTCAACGGAATCACTGTGGTTTTCGTTGCATTTTTGACCGACTTGTGATGATCTGGATAGAGAAAACATCGTCTCCGTAAGGATATGTGTCATGGAAAACGCATCCCCATCCACCATTAAAGGCACCGGCGTTGTCGCCGGCGTTGCATATGCTGAGGCGGTGTGGGTCCGCCCACGCCCAGAACTGCCCACGGCGGGAGAAACCGTGCCGGAGGAGCAACGTGATGCTGAGTACGATCGCTTCCTCGAAGCGGCGGACATTGTTGCCAGCCGCCTTGAGCAGCGTGCAGCTGGGGCTGAAGGCCAGGCTGCTGAGGTTCTCGGTGCTACCGCCGGAATGGTCAAGGACCGAGGTTGGCACAAGGCAGTGCGCAAGGGTATTCGTAGCGGCAAGAACGCCGAGTATGCGGTCGTCGGCGCAACAGACAGGTTCGTCACCATGTTTGAGGCAGCCGGCGGCGTGATGGCAGAGCGCACAACCGACCTCAAGGATGTGCGCGATCGCGTGATTGCACAGCTACGCGGTGAACAGGAACCGGGCCTGCCCCTGGTCGAAGGCGAGGCGGTACTGCTGGCGGATGACCTCGCTCCAGCGGATACCGCTACCTTGGACACTACGCATATCAAGGCACTGGTCACCGAGCTTGGTGGGCCGACGAGCCATACCGCAATCATCGCCCGCCAGCTGGACCTTCCGTGTATCGTCGCAGTTGGCGCTGATCTCCGCTCGATTGAAGCGGGAACCCAGATCTTCGTAGACGGTTCGATGGGCACCGTGGCGCTGGGCGCGGATCGCGCTACCTCCCTCAAGGCGGTAGAAGAATACCGCGAGAAGGCAGCGCGAGTGGCCGAGTGGCGTGGCCCTGCCCAGACGAAGGACGGTCACCGCGTGCAGCTGTTGGCCAACGTGGCCGACGGGAACGCAGCTCGCATCGCCTCGGATTCGCAGGCAGAGGGGATCGGCCTGTACCGTACGGAGCTTTCCTTCCTCTCTGCCAGCGAAGAACCGACCGTGGAGGAGCAGGCACGCATCTACGGCAAGGTTTTCAACGCTTTCCCCGAATCCAAGGTCGTCGTTCGAACGCTCGACGCCGGATCGGATAAGCCGATTTCCTACGCCACGTTGGACTCTGAGGAGAACCCAGCCTTGGGTGTGCGCGGCCTGCGCATCGCCCGAAACAACGAGGCGCTTCTCACCCGTCAGCTCGACGCCATCGCACAGGCCGCCGAAAAGCGTGCTGATGGCGCTACCACTTGGGTCATGGCGCCCATGGTGGCCACGGCAGTAGAGGCGAAGTGGTTTGCCGAACTGTGTCGTGAGCGCGGGCTCATCGCCGGCGCGATGATTGAGGTGCCTGCAGCGGCCCTGATGGCCGATACCATCATGCCGCACCTCGATTTCGTGTCCATTGGTACCAACGATCTCACGCAGTACACGATGGCCGCGGACCGCCTATCGCCCCAGCTGGCCTACCTGACCGATCCGTGGCAGCCGGCCGTGCTGCGTTTGATCCAGCACACGTGCGTAGTGGGTCGCGATAATAATGTGCCGGTTGGTGTCTGTGGCGAGGCCGCCGCCGATCCCATGCTCGCTTGCGTGCTGACTGGCCTTGGCGTCACCTCGCTGTCCGCAGCGTCGACCGCAGTTGCGGGCGTTGGCGCACAGCTGGCTGAGCTCACACTCGAGCAGTGCCAGAAGATGGCGGAGGCGGCTATCAACGCCGAAAGCCCAGCAGATGCGCGATCCGCAGTGATTGCGCTGCTGGAGGAATACCAGACTGCCTAGTAGCTCTAGCTTGGTTTAGGCCGCTGCTGAAACAGGGAGGTGTGGTTCCCCGAGAGGCCCCTCGGGGAACCACACCGCCCTTACGCGGTCGTGGGATGAAACCGCCTATTTCTCCGAAGCGATAATCACGTCGATGCCGTGCTCGCGCAGGGCTTCGACGTAGGCGGCTGGAGCAGCGGCGTCCGTAATGACGACATCAATCTCATCGAGCGAGGCAAAGCTGACCAGATAGTCATTGCCGAGCTTCGACGAGTCACACAAGACGACGACGCGATGCGCGTTGGTAACAAAGGCCGACTTGATAGCTGCTTCCTGTGAGTCCGCCGTGGATAGCCCATGGTCGATGGTCAGGGCGTTGGTGCCGATGAAAGCAACATCTGCGCGCATCAGCGCCATGGTGCGAAGGGCGGTATCGCCGACGACGGCTTGGGTGATCGCGCGCACCGTGCCGCCTAGGAGCTGCACCTCGGAAACACCATTGCTGGCCAACGAGAGGGCGATCGGTAGGCTATTCGACACAATGCTGAACTGGCCAGCAGAATAGCGCTGTCCGATGAGGTCAGCGAGGGCGTTGGTGGTAGTTCCAGCGTCGATGAAGATACTGCCCCCGTCGGGAAGCTGCTCTAGTGCGGCGCGGGCGATAGCCATTTTCGCGCCCGTGGCGGAACGCTGACGAGTATCGAGTGTAAATTCTGCAGTCTGGAACGATTGGGAAGCAACCGCACCGCCATGAACGCGGTGGACAACTCCTTCCCGGTCTAAGACCGCGAGGTCGCGGCGAATCGTCTCAGCGGTAACATCGAAGCGTTCGGAAAGCTCAGTGACATTGACTCGGCCTTCGACGGCGGTCAATGACGCAATTTGTCGGCGACGCTCTTCTGCGTACATAGTTCCTCCCAGTGAAGTTTGCCTGTGGTAGTCGCTGCGCCCGGCGGTGATAATAAGTGGGGCCGGGGCATGTGAGCGAAGAGAGCAACGAATGTTGCGGCGATGCTTCTATTGTCCCACTGAATGCGAACAAAACGGAACCAAACAAATAAAAGCTCACATTGCTGGCGGCAAACGTGCGAGAAAAACAATGTTTATACTGCATGTTTGCAAATGTGTGATGTCGGACGCTTAAACGGCGCGATTCGGACATGTACACACACAAGGGGGTAAAAAGAAAAAATCCCTCCCTCCAGTTCGCCCGCACCGAGTGGAAATAAGCGGTGGCGTGGGCAACCGGTTGGGGGAGGGATAGTTGTGGCTTAGGGGTGCCTAAAGCTTGCGGAACACCGATACAACCTTGCCCATGATTTCGGCCTCATCGCCCTTGATGGGAGCGTAGGCGTCGTTGTGGGGGAGGAGCCACACTCCAGAAGAATCGCGGTGGAACTCCTTTACAGTTGCTTCTTCGCCTTCGAGGAGTGCAGCGACGAATTCGCCTTCTTCGGCGACGGACTGGGAGCGGATAATAACCCAATCGCCATTGAGGATTCCGGCGTCCTGCATAGAGTCGCCGACGACCTGCAGCATGTAAAGCTCGCCGCTTCCCAGGATCTCACCTGGCATGGGGAAGTAGCCGTCGATGTTTTCTTCGGCGGTGATAGGAGAGCCCGCGGCGATGCGGCCGACTACTGGGATGTAGTTCGGCGTTGCTGCATCCTCGGGGACGTCGGGAGTGGACTGCCCTGCTGTGGTGTTGGCCTGCCCGGCTTTGCGGCCCGGCTTCTTTGGATCGTCGGCGCCGGGGAAGTGGCGCACATCAACGGCGCGCGGCTTGTTTGGATCGCGGCGAAGAAAGCCCTTCTCCTCTAGTTGCTTCAACTGATAGGCCACGGAAGACGTGGACTGTAGGCCTGTTGCATCGCCGATTTCTCGAATGCTTGGCGGGTACCCGCGCAGCATGACAGCGTCATGGATGACTTCCAAGATGCGGCGCTGACGGGCGGAAAGTGAGTCGAGGGTAGGTTGGTCGCTTCGCTTCGGCTTGCGGGGCATTCTTACTCCTTGGGCTATCGGTGTGCGCAAAACAGCGCGTCGGGTTGAGGCGTGCAGGACGCTGGTGGGCATCGCGGTGACGTCTCGTTGGTTGCTCATCGTGGCGTGCGCCGTATTGGTGTTTCCGTTTCCTTTTTAGCACGTAAAGAAAAAATGTTCGACTAACGCCGCTTGGATGTGGACAAACTTTCGAGCGCCTGCTATAAATCGAACATACAGACCAAATCGAACGGTTGGTCGATGGAAGTGTTCGACGATGTCGAACCTCGCTCTTACACTTCAGGCATCACCACAATGAAGAAGAAGTCCTGGAAAGGAACTGTCATGGCCATTGCACTTAATACCAGCTCTGCTCTGCATGGAGTAACTCCCGAGAAGTCCGGAAAGGGTCCTGTGCTCGTCCCGCCCGCGGCCGTGTGGGAACCTGAGCGGTGTCACTCGTTCGCGTTAACGCGTGAAAGTGGTTTGTCGCGTGTTCGAACGCTCGAGCCGAGAGATAGAACACAGGGGCGCACAGATCGAATAGGGGATTCCTCAGTTTCATACCAGCGTGCTGCGTCCCTACCTCGCCGTAGCGGCTCGAACGTAGGTAACTATGTTCTTGGAGCAGTTTTCGGTGCAGCGGTATTTATCGGCACCGTGTGGGGTGGTCTTAGTATTGATGGTGAGGCCCCTAGCGCTAGCGGTGCATCAGCCACAGCGGTTGTTTCTTCGCGCTAGACTTCCCGAGGGGCCGGAAGGCGTCTGCGCAGCGGTCGAGAGGAAGGATACGGCACAGTGTATTGCCCGTTCTGTCACAACGAACAGTCACGAGTGATTGACTCCCGAGTGATCGACAGTGGAACGTCAATTCGCCGACGTCGCGAGTGTGCTGCGTGCCGAGGCCGGTTTACCACCATCGAGAAGGCTGTCTTGTCGGTGGTCAAACGTAATGGCTTGGCCGAGCCTTTCAGCCGGGACAAGCTAATCCGCGGCGTGAAGCGCGCGTGCCAGGGGCGGGATGTTAGCGATGATGCCTTGAAAAAGCTTGCGCAAGAGGTCGAGGAAACCGTGCGCAGTCACGGATCGTCACAAGTCAACGCCAACGATATCGGCCTCGCTATCTTGGAACCCCTGCGTGACCTCGATGAGGTGGCCTATCTGCGCTTCGCCTCGGTATACAAGTCTTTTGAGAGCGCCGACGACTTTGAATCCGAAATTCGCCTCATGCGCCGGCGCGACCGCGACAGCTTCTAACGTTTTAGCGCAGCTTGTCCGCGGCTTTTTGGATTCTCCGCACGGACACCGCATGCGCGGTACCCAGGCGTTGTGCGAAGAGCGATACGCGCAACTCCTCGATCATCCAGTAGATGTCCTTGACCTCACGGGTCTTCTCGCGGCCGGCGGGCAGCGTGCGTAAACGATTGTTCAGATATGCCTTCGCTTCGTCGACATCGGCTTGGCGGTCGGCATCCCGATCCGTGTCTAGATTCATGTCCTCGAGCCTGATGCGCGCGGCTTGGATATAACGCGGCAGGTGGCGAAGGTGCTGCATGCCGTGCATAGTGATCGCATTCGGGGGCAACAAGAACTTCAGCTGATCGCGAATATCATCGATTGCCGGCCCCTCCCACTGTTTGAGCTCAGCGTTGAGGTTCGAATACTCTGCCAAACCAGGTGCGATCGCGACCACCGCCTGGCGGACGCGGCCTGGCACCTCCGGTTTAACCGCGTTGAGAAGAGTGGTGAATTCACCAGGACTTCGTACCGGCCCGCCCTTCTCCATCATGATGTCGCGTACTGCGGCGACCCGAGCATCGTTGACGAGACCTTCGGCCCCGCCGTGCGGGTAGGCGTCGACAGCAACCCGCTGCTGCAGGGGTAGACCCTTGACCATATGCTGCGTGTTTACGGAAATCTCTCGGAGTAGCAGCGTCAGGGTGGTGGTGATCATGGAGGCGTCGGCAGCCGCCTTGGTTGGATGCACCTTCAGCGCCACGCCCTCCTTCGTAGCCACAAGCGCAGGATAAGCGGTGACCTCATGTCCATCGACCACCGTGGTCACTTCCTCATCGATAGCGCCCAGCGTGTCTTCCGACCATTCCTTGACGGAAGCGGATTCGGCGGCGCGGCCGACGCGCGACACGGAGGAAGAGATATGCCCGGCTTGGCGTTGCACGAGCGCCGTCAAATCGCGGTCGGAATCGATAATCTTGCCCCGCTTGTCCACTGCGGCATAGTTCATGCGCAAATGGGGCGGGAGCTGATCAGGGCGGAAATCAGCCGCGTTGATACCCTGGCCGCCCATGTCCCGCAACACCGCTGCGAGCTGGTCGATGAGCGCTCCTTCATAGGGAAGGAGCTTGGGCAAGGCCCGCTCAGCGAACTCGGGGGCCGGAACCACAGTACGGCGCAGCGCTTTCGGTAGCGAGCGGATCAGCTCAGTGACAAGCTCTAGACGCAGGCCCGGCACGAGCCAGTCGAATCCCTCAGTATCCAATCCAGCCAGCAGGGGAACTGGAACCCTGAGCGTGACGCCGTCAAGCGGGTCACCTGGCTCGAACTTATAGGTCAGGTCGTAATCGATGCTTCCCTTCAACCACCGATCCGGGAAGGCGTCCTCGGTGACATCGTGGTCATCCTCGAGGAGTGCTTCTGGGTCGAAGTCCAGAGAATGCTTGTTTTTCTGTTTCTTCCACCACGAGTCAAAGTGCCGGGCAGTGGTCACAGATTCCGGGATGCGCTGATCGTAGAAGTCGAAGAGCGTGTCCTCGTCCACAACGAGGCCGCGGCGCCGTGCTTTTTCCTCGTATTCGGAAGCCTCGGCAAGCTTGCGCTTGTTGTCGTGGAAGAAGTTATGGTGGGTGGTCCAGTCGCCGTCGACAAGCGCATTGCGGATGAACATGTCACGTGCCGCAACGGGATCGACGCGATGGTAGGGAACGGTTCGATCGGCCACCACAGTGACACCGTAGAGGGTCGAGCGCTGGGTGACTACCGCAGAGCCTCGCTTGCGCGACCATGTCGGGTCCGAATAGTTGTGCTTGAGCAGGTCCTTGGCCAGCTTTTCTACCCAAGCGGGGTCGATGGCCGCTACGTCGCGGGCCCACAAACGTGAGGTCTCCACCAGCTCGGCCGCCATGAGAAACTCTGGCGGTTTCTTTGCTAGTGCTGATCCGGGGAAGATGAGGAAGCGGGTATTTCGTGCGCCAATGAACTCCTTAGAGTTTCCATCGCGTGCGCCGATATTGGACAGCAAGCCAGACAGCAGGGACATGTGGATGTCATCCGCGCGGCGCTCGGTGCTCTCCTGGGTCGTCCACCCGAGCTGCTTAGCGACATCCCTGAGTTGTCGAACCAGATCAAACCACTCGCGGATGCGCATGTAATGCAAGAAGTCAGCCTTCATCCGCTTACGGAAAGCATTGCCGCTCATCTCATCGCGAGCTTCTTGGACAAAGTCCCACAGGTTGAGCATCGCCATAAAGTCTGAGGACTTGTCCTTAAAGCGAGCATGGGCCTGGTCGGCTTGGGCCTGTTTGTCGATGGGGCGCTCACGCACATCCTGGATTGTCATGGCGGCAACGATGACCATGACGTCGTGGAGGCATCCGGAGGTGTTGGCTTCAACGAGCATGCGAGCCATGCGCGGGTCGACGGGGATGCGGGCAAGATCCCGCCCAATGCGTGTCAGCACCGGCAGCCCGTCCTTCTCTTTTCCTTCTAGGGCGCCCAGCTCGTGGAGGAGCAGCAGGCCGTCGCGTACGGCTTTGGGCTCTGGGGCCTGGACGAAGGGGAAATCAGCGATGTCTCCGAGACGCAGCGAAATCATCTGGAGAATAACGCTGGCTAGGTTAGTGCGCAGAATCTCAGGGTCGGTAAACTCCGGCCGGGAGAGGAAATCCTGCTCGCTATACAGGCGGATGGCAATGCCATCGGCCACGCGACCACACCGGCCTGAACGCTGGTTAGCGCTGGCTTGGGAAATCGGCTCGATGGGCAATCGCTGAACCTTAGTACGGGTGGAGTAGCGCGAGATACGTGCGGTTCCGGTATCCACAACATAGCGAATGCCCGGCACCGTCAGGGAGGTTTCGGCGATATTGGTGGAGAGCACGATGCGGCGCCCCTTGTGTGAGCGGAAAACGCGATGTTGCTCTTGGTTGGACAGGCGCCCAAAGAGCGGAGTGACTTCCACGTTGCGCCAATGACGCCCCTCAATCGCTTCCATTGCATCGCGGATATCGCGCTCGCCCGGGAAGAAGCACAGGATATCTCCTTCCCCTTCCGCCATGAGCTCCTCGATGGCTTCACACAGGGCGTCCAGTGGATCGAGATCAATAGTCTTTCCCCCCGACTCGACTTCGAGGGGACGGTAGCGGATTTCTACCGGGTAGGTGCGCCCCGACACCTCAATGATCGGCGCAGGCTTCCCTTCAGCGTCAGCGAAGTGTTCGGCGAAACGCTCCGGATCGATCGTCGCGGAGGTGATAATGACCTTGAGATCCGGGCGCTTGGGAAGCAGCCTCTTGAGATAGCCGAGGAGAAAATCGATATTGAGGGACCGCTCGTGGGCCTCATCAATAATGATCGTGTCATAGGCGTTGAGGAAGCGGTCGCGTTGCATTTCCGCCAGCAGGATGCCGTCGGTCATGAGCTTTACGGCTGTGGTCGAGGAGACACGGTCATCGAACCTGATGGCGTAGCCAACGGAGTCCCCGATTGATTGGCCGAGTTCCTCCGCAATGCGCTCGGCGACGGTCCGTGCTGCGAGTCGTCGCGGCTGGGTATGGCCGATGAGACCCCGGCGTCCACGGCCGAGCTCTAGACAAATTTTGGGAATTTGAGTGGTCTTGCCCGAACCAGTCTCGCCGGCAATGATGACCACCTGATTATTCTCGATGGCCTCGGCAATATCGTCCCGCCGTCCGGTAACGGGAAGCTGCTCGGGGTAGGAAATCGACGGCACGTTTACGTCGATGGCGCTCACTTTTTCCTGGGCAGATGCAATATCAGCCCCGATAGCTGCAAGCGCTTTGGGGGAGCGAGCCTTGCGGAGGCGGCGGCGGAAAGCACGCTCATCACTCGAGGAAACTGTCGTGAGGGCGTTGTAGAGGTCTTCGCGAGTAGCAGTCATAATCGACCTAGAAGTCTACTCGGAAGTGCTTTTCGCTCACAGGTCGAGGTGGAGAAATTGGTACTCTCGTGGTGACCGTGTGAAAAGAGATTAAAGAAGGGCAGAAGTGTATGACCAATCCTTTTGATCCGAAACCGGATGACAACGGCTCCCACGGCGGGTTCGGCAACAATCCGGGAAACAACGCCAATAACTCCTCGGGAAACAATGGCGGCCTGCCGCGGTATGAACCCACCACGCACCCAGAGGATCAGGCTGGCTTCGGCCAGTCCGGCAGTTATGGCAATTACGGTGGCGAGTCCTACGGCGCTCAGCCCTATGGTGGCAATTCCTATGGCGCCTACAACGCCGGTCAGCCGGGATACGCCGGGGCAACCTACGGAGGCGATTCCGGATATGAGGGCCCTGGTCCGGGCGCCGGCCCTGCCTACACGGGCCCAGTCAGCGCCCTAGAGGCGATCAAATGGGGCTTCAAGGCTGCGCTGGGTAATGCGATGCTGTGGGTGCTGGGTGCCGTCGTGGTGTTCTTTATTCAGGTTATTCCACAAATTGGCATCAGCGTTGGCGAGCAGAACGCCGATGGTACGGGCGCGAGCGTCACGGTGAGCTTCTTCTCCTTTGCCGTGTCTATCCTCGCCATCGTTATCTCTTTGATTGTGTACCGCTTGGCCTATCGCGAGATCGATAAGCCAAGCCCCACGTGGGCACTCTTTTCCAAGGTGTTCGCTGGGTGTCGCCGCTTGTGGTGAACCTGGTCCTGGGTATTCTTGGCGCTATAGCCCTCGTGATTGTTGTCGTCATTGTGTTTGCTGTGGGCTTCGGCGGGGCCTCTGCAATGGATATGCAGAACGTCGAGAACCTCGGAGACGGGGAGATTCTCGCGCTCGTCGGTTCCATTTTCGGTATTCTCGCCGTGCTCATGCTGATCGGCCTGTTCATCCAGCCCTTCTTTACCCTCATGCCCTGGTTGGCAGCGGATACCTCCTCAATCGGTGAGGCGTTCTCGCAGGGGCTCAAGCTAGGCAAACAGAATTACAGCCACATCCTGCTGTTCATCGTTCTTAACGCACTTATGTTTGCCGCGTCCTTCATCACGGCGGGCCTGGCGCTGGTAGTCATCGCACCGGCTATGCAGCTTGCAACCGCGCACCTGTGCCGCCAGTGTCAAGGGCGTTATGCCCCCGCAGCCTAAACGCTAAAGGCCACAGGTAGCGCATTTAGCGCGCGCCGCCGCCCTGACTGTCCTCTTCGGATAGCCCTTTCACAGAGGAGGGCCTAGACAAGGAGGCCGGTCAGTGGCGGCTTTGGCGTTTTGAGAGTCGCGCTGGGGCAGGCGTGTTGATCAGAGGGAGCTGACTAGGGAGACGAAAAGAGGTCCCGAGAGCGCTCGACGGCGTCCTCAAATGCGCTGGTGACCAGGGTCCCGAAAGCGCGGTATTCATCGGCGCGGGCGGCAGAAGAGCGAAAAACGAGCCCCACCTGGCGCTCTGCTGTTACCGAAGGGGCAAAGCGAGCAACGGCAAGCTGCGGGTTCTGGCATTCCGTAACGAGTGCGGATTCAGGTACGAGTGTGGCGCCGAGGTTTCCCATGACAAGCTGCAAAATAGTGGTCAATGACGAGGCGCGCGTGACGGCGTTGGTGGCCTCGGAGGGGTTCACTTTCGCGCGGCGGCACAGGTCGAGGACTTGGTCGCGGAGGCAGTGGCCGTCATCAAGCAAGAGCAAATCGAGATGCTCGAGCTCCGACAGCGTGAGGTCATCGCGCCCCGCGAGTGGATGCGCCGCTGGAGTTACTGCGGTGAAGGCCTCGGTGTAGAGAGGGATCTCCACCATGCCAGGAGCCTCAGTGGGTAGCGCAGCAACGGCTAAGTCAAGGTTTCCTTCGCGCAGCTTATCCAGAAGATGCTGGGTTTGCTCCTCGACGAAGCGGGGCTCCAAATCGGGGTAAGCGTCATCGATGGATCGCAACAGGCCCGGCAAGATATAGGGCGCGATGGTCGGGATGATGCCGATGGTGAGGGGACCGGTGAGCGTGCCGTTGGCGCCGCGGGCTTGGCTCAGGAAGGCATCGGAGGCTTCGAGGGCCGCCTTTGCATAGGGCAGGAGCATCTCGCCGGTGGACGTCACGATGACCTTGCGGGTGGAGCGTTCAATGAGCTGCACTCCCAGTCCTTGCTCGAGCGCGACGAGGGCTTGGGAGAGCGAAGGCTGAGAGATATCGAGCTTGGCGGCCGCGGAGCCAAAGTGCTTGTTCTCTGCGATCGTGACGAAGGTGCGCAACTGGGCGAGAGTCGGACGATACTCCTTATTGTTCATGCCTATAACTGTAACACTTCTAATTCGTCGGTCCTATTGACGCGCGAAGCCTTCCGTGGCATACTTGGCAGGTGAGCGACCGCGTACCTGCTAAAAGGCAGATTGGCGTATGGTCGTAGAGATTTGCATCACAGTTATGCATTGTTGTGACACTATAAGGAGTTGAGCCTTTAATGCCTATCCTGACCGTTGGCGAGAAGTTCCCAGAGTTCGAGTTGACCGCACTGAAGGGCGGTGACCTCCACGACGTTAACGCTAACCAGCCGGAGGACTACTTCGAGCAGGTATCTCTGGACAAGTACCAGGGAATGTGGAAGGTCGTGTTCTTCTACCCGAAGGACTTCACCTTCGTGTGCCCGACCGAAATCGCCGCCTTCGGCAAGCTGAATGAGGAGTTCTTGGACCGCGATACCCAGGTGCTTGGCGGCTCCACCGATAACGAGTTCGCTCACTTCAACTGGCGTGCAACCCACCCGGAGCTGAAGGAAGTTCCGTTCCCGATGTTCTCTGACATCCGCCACGACCTGATCCGTGCCCTCGGTGTGGAGAACGCCGACGGTGTTGCTGACCGCGCAACCTTCATTATCGACCCGGACGGTGTCATTCAGTTCGTGTCCGTGACCCCGGATGCTGTCGGCCGCAACGTTGATGAGGTTCTGCGCGTGCTGGACGCCCTGCAGTCCGAAGAGGTCTGCGCCTGCAACTGGGAGGCTAACGACCCGACGAAGAACATCGACAAGCTCGAGGTTGTTCAGTCCGCTCTGTAAACCAGCAGTAAGCACAACCGCCCAACCTTAAAGGAGTTACATCAGTGTCTATCGAAAACCTGAAGTCCGCGCTTCCGGCATATGCTAAGGATCAGAAGCTCAACATCGGTTCCCTTACACGCACCACCGAGCTGAATGAGGAGCAGCTGTGGGGTAGCTTGGTCGCTGCTGCCGCTGCGACCCGCAATGATCTGGTGCTGTCGGAGATTCTCGAGGAAGCCCGCGAGCACCTCAGTGAGGAAGCAATTGACGCAGCTCTTGGCTCCGCCACGGTGATGGCTATGAACAACGTGGCCTACCGCGCAAAGAGCTGGTTGGGCGATGATTTTGCCCAGGTTAAGTTTGGTCTGCGCATGAATATCATTGCTAAGCCCGGCGTCGACAAGGCTACCTTCGAGCTGTGGAGCACCGTTGTCTCCGCCATCAACGGCTGCGAGCACTGCCTGTCCGCACACGCTAATACTCTCCTCGAGGAAGGCGTGACCAAGGAGCAGATCTGGGAAGGCATCAAGGTAGCTGGCGTCATCGAGGCCGTGGCCCAGGCGCTGCAGGCCGAGGCTGTGCGCACCGCTGAGTAAAGCCAGCTAGCACTTTCCTAGCTAAACGTAGAGTCCCACTGCCCGCATTTGGCGGGAGGTGGGACTTTCTGTTTTGGGGCCCGTCGGGGAGGGGCGTCGGTGCGCAGAGGGCGCGTGGGACAGCTCTCTTCCTGCCTTTAGCCGACGACCCCGCCGAACGCGACGCCGATGCCATAAGTGACGGCCAGGCCCAGTGCACCACCGATGACCAGGCGGAGCACGGAACGTCCAGTGTTCGTGTCGGCGAGGCGGGCGGAGACGTAGCCTGTGATTGCAAGAGCGACCAAGGTAACGATGGCGACTGTTGCTGCAGCCATGCTCATGGGGGCGAGGAAGATCGACAATAGGGGAAGTGCGGCGCCGGCGAGGAAGGATACTGCGGACCAGAAAGCCGCATGCCAGGGATTGGTCAGGTCTTCGCCGTCGATGCCCATTTCAAGCCGGAGGTGTGCCTCGAGAAGTCTATCCTCGGCGGCGATTTCGCGCGCTGCGGTGTCCGCGGTTTCGGTGTGCATGCCGTAGCTGGCGAGCATGGAAACGAGCTCGGCATGCTCTTGTTCGGGGATTTCCGCCAGCTCGTGGGTCTCCTTGTCGATCATCATCCGCTCGGAGTCACGCTGAGCGGACACCGAGACGTATTCTCCAAGCGCCATGGAGGCGGCACCAGACACGGTGGCTGCCAAGCCGGCGGTGAGGATGGCGCTTGCCGACGCCCCCGAACCCACCACGCCGAGTAGAAGCGCGGCGACAGAAACGATACCGTCGTTGGCGCCAAGAACGCCTGCCCGCAAAGAGTTGAGGCGCGCGTTGTGTGAAGATCCGTGGGGTTCGTTGCCATGGTGGGGCATTGCCAGCTCCTCGATGTCCAGAGTGTCCACGTCGTGCTCTAGTGCTCTCGCAATTGTCTAGAGAACTTCTTATACTCCAGTATCAATGCTGGTCAACGCCCTGTAAAGCGTGTGTAGGCTTAGCTGAATGCAGGGAGCGAAGGCTTAGATAATAGTGCCAGTCCATTCGCCACAGGCGGCACCATCCACGGACAGCCCCATGGTGAAAACCTGGTCGGTGAGTTCAAAATGAGCCGTTGGCACGGTGACAACGAGCTCCTCGGGGGTGTACGTATAGGGATAGTCAACTGGACGGTGGGCATCCCTGGTGTCCTCACCAAAAGACGCGATTTCCATGGAGACGAGCTGGTCTCGCTCGAAGTGGATGATGAGTTGAAGATCGAGGGTGTGCAGCTTAAACACGACGTCACGGTGGTGGGGAAGGCCTCCGAGAAGCCAGTGGACCGTGACGACGTCATCCTGCGTTTCAAAGTGAACGCCCGCGAGGCGAATACTGGTGGCTGGGGAGTCTGGGGTATTCATAGCGCCACCCACTGTACTCCCCACGTGGCTATGTGAAATCGAGAGAAAAGTATTCAGATTTGGTGAGATGCAGGACCTTCTCGAAGAGCCAGCAAAAGAGCAGCGCAAGGGCGAGCGGCAGGACGAGGTAGACAAAGGTGATAATCATTACGTTGCCAGCGCTCCAGCCCCAGCCTTCGTAGTTGAGGGCGGCCAAGGGGCCCATCAGGCCGGAGATGCCGAAACCAGCGGAAATCGGGGTACCGGAAATCCCTAGGGCGCCGCCGACCCCGCCCAAAACTGCCGCGGAACAAATTACCGGGAGGAAGGTCACTGGCTTGGACAGCATATTGGCCATTTGCACCTTGGGGGAACCGAGGACGTGCAGGATGGAGGTGGCGAAGCCGTTGACGCGCCAACCAGCAACCAGAAGGGTAAATCCGGCGGCCACGGCACCCAGGTTGGCGGTACCGGAGGCAACGCCGTCAATGAAGATGGCAGTGGCAATGCCAACGGTGGAGACTGGGGAGACAATCATGATGGCGAAGAGGATAGCGAGGACCACGCCCATAAGGACCGGCTGCAAAGTGGTTGCGCCGTTGACCAAGTTGCCCAACCACAGGGTGAAGACCTTAACAATGGGGTAAGTGACTACCCATCCAATCGTGCCCGCGACCAGAGTCACAATGGTGGAGAGCAGCAAGATTGAATAGTTCTTGAGTTTATCGCCGATGAAAATAAGCAGGCCCACCGCGATGGCTGTGGTAAGTCCTGAGTTAATCACAAGGCCAGTACCTTTGAGGAAGAAGCCGCCCTCGGGATTCACTGTGGCCACGCCGGAGCCGCAGAAGGAGGCAATACCCACCGCGGCGGTTTGGATGGGTGTCATCTTGAATTCGATGCCAATGAGGACACCGATCATGACGGGCAAAAGGCTAGCGGCCAAACCGGTAAGGGCCATGACGGTGGCGGCGCCAGACCAGAAGGGCAGCAGAGCCTTTGCTAGTTCGCCCAGTAGAGCTTGCGGAACCAGCGACACCACGACGGCAATGGAGATGCCGTTGAGGACCTTCATAGTGAAGGAACCGGGTGTGAGGCGCTCGGCCGCGGGGGCTGCGCTGGCGTGAGGAATTGGGGAAAGCTTGCGTTCGTCTATCTGTTGTGCCGTGCTCATTACCCAATCATACGAATAATATGCGATGAACGGAAAATATTAATGCGAAGAAGGGGGTATTAATATTCCCTGCTGATGCGCCCTAGTACTCCACGCGCAGTTCAGATAGCCGTACTTCCCCGGCTTCATCGGAGGCATCGAGATCTACGGTGCCAACCAGCTGATAGGAGTTATCCCCCTCTGGGTCCTTAAGGATCTGACGCACGGTCCACGCCCGCGAGCCGCCAACGCCACGAACGCCCGAGCCCGTGTCACCCTTATCCAAGACAAAGTATTCCTGGCCCCTAGCCGCTGGCCCAGTGTCAATGTCATCGTAGTCATCGAAGTAGTCATCGAGGGCGCGGCCGAAGTCGGGGATCTCCTCCAAGTAGTCCAACAGGTCCGCCAAGCGTTCTTCCTTCTCCAACGCAAAGAGTTGGGCAAGGCGGAAGAAGTAGTTGCGCACCATGATGCTGAAAGCCCGCTGATTCGCGGTCAAGGCCGTGGGATCCTCAACTCCAAAGGCCAACTCGCGGTCCAAATCCTCCTGGGAAATGGGGGAGTCCTCGCCAGCCATCTCAGCCCACTCGTCGACAAGCGAAGAATCTACTTGGCGGATAAGCTCCCCGAGCCAGACGATGATGTCCTCGAGTTCTTCTGTGAGGAACTCCGCGGGAATCGACTGCTTGAGCGTGCGCCAGGCATCCGTCAGGTAGCGCAAAATGACGCCTTCCGAGCGGGCAAGACCGTAGGTGGCGACGAGATCGGAAAAAGTCATGGCGCTCTCCAGCATGTCGCGCACTACAGACTTAGGCCGCAGCTCGAACTCCTTAGCCCATGGGTTGGTCTGGCAGAAGGTCTCATAGGATTGTTCGAGGAGTTCTTCCAGGGGCTTTGGCCACGTGATGTCTTCCACGATGGCCATGCGCTCGGTATAGTCCACGCCCTCCGCTTTGAGAGCTGCTATCTCCTCACCGCGCCGCTGCTTCTGTTGAGCAATAAGCACCTGGCGTGGATCATCCAGCACCGATTCAAAGACAGAGATGACATCGAGGGCATAGGTCTCGGACTCGGGATCCAGCAAGGTGAGTGCCGCTAGCGCGAAGGGGCCTAAAGGCTGGTTGAGGGCGAAATCGCGCGGCATCTCACGGACCACGTGGTAGGGGCGGCCGTAGATATCGAGCCCCTTCGTAGACTTTTGCACCACGCCCGAATTGAGGAGGCCTCGGAACAGACTCAACGCTGTGAGGATGTCCTCGTTCTGGCGGGCGCGCGTGTTGTGGCTCGTGCGGAGCAGGTGCTTAAGGTGCTCGTAGCCGTTGCCGTGGCGGGCGAGCACGTTGAGCAACATGGAGTTGGACACTCGGAACTGGGACGTCAGTTGTTCCGGCTCGGCGTCGATAAGCCGGGCGTAAGTCTGCTCCGACCACGACACTTCACCGTCGCGCGCAGACTTCTTCTTCAGCTTCTTGAGGCGGGCCGGGTCATCGCCCACACGACGCCGCGCTTTGGCGTTCTCAATCTCATACTCCGGCGCCTGCACCACGACGGTGCCTTCCGTGTCATAACCGGCGCGGCCAGCGCGGCCGGCAATCTGGTGAAACTCACGGGATTTCAGAATGCGTTGGCGGGTCCCGTCGTACTTGGCCAAACCCGTCATCAGCACTGTACGGATGGGGACGTTGATGCCCACACCCAAAGTATCGGTGCCGCAAATAATCTTGAGAAGGCCCTTCTGGGCCAGGCGCTCAACCAAGCGCCGGTACTTCGGCAGCATGCCAGCGTGGTGGACACCGATTCCCTTACGCAGAAGCTTAGAGAGGTCTTTGCCAAACGTCGTGGTGAAGCGGAAGCCCGCGAGCTCCGCGGCAATGGCCTCCTTCTCCTCGGCAGTGATGATCTTCGACAGCGAAGTGAGCGCCTGCGCACGCTCTGAGGCTTCGCGTTGGGAGAAGTGGACGACGTAGATGGGCGCCTTGCCATCGGCGAGCAATTCTTCGATTGTTTCGTGGACCGCGGAAAAAACATAAGAGAAGTCGAGGGGCACTGGGCGAGTTGTTCCCGCTACCAGAGTCGTCGTGCGGCCGGTACGCTCCGTCAAATCCTTCTCCAGCCAGGCGGTGTCACCCAGGGTGGCGGACATGAGCAGGAACTGGGCCTTCGGTAGCTCCAGGAGCGGTACCTGCCAGGCCCAGCCGCGATCGGGCTCGGAGTAGTAGTGGAACTCGTCCATGATCACTTGATCGATGGCGGCTTCCGCGCCATCGCGTAGCGCAATATTGGCCACGATCTCAGCGGTGGCGGCGATAATCGGGGCGGAGCCATTGACCGTGGCATCGCCGGTCATCATGCCGACGTTCTCGGGGCCGAAAATCTCGCAGAGAGCGAAGAACTTTTCGCTCACCAAGGCCTTGATGGGAGCGGTGTAGAAGCTGCGCTGGCCGCGTGCTAAAGCAATGAAGTGGGCGGCGTTGGCCACCATGGACTTACCAGAACCGGTGGGGGTGGCCAAGATGACGTTATCCCCGGCGAGAACACCAAGGGAGGCCTCTTCCTGCGCCGGGTAGAGCGAGATACCGCGGCCAGAAGTCCAGGACAAAAATGTGTCCCAGATGGCCTCATCAACCATCGACTCGGGGACTTCGGCGAGATCGGGCAACATCTGAGAAAGGTTCACCCGTCCCACCTTAGGCGAAAATCTCTATTAACCAGAGCGTCGGCCCTGCGCCCCAACTTCACTGCCCTGCCGCTAATTGTGCGGCTGGGTAAGACATGCTTAGACGTCGTCATCCATGTCTGAGCCGGGACCTTCATCGCGGCCGTAGTTGTCTTCGCGGTCATCGATATCTTCGGACAGAATGTCCGAGCTGTCATCGAGGCCAGCAAGAAAGGCCTCAAAGTCCGCACCGATCTCCTCGCCGGTGGGCATGTGCTCCTCACCTGGCATGATGGCCTGCGGGTGGCGGGAGCGGTAGCGCTCCATGTAGGCATCGTACTGCTCTTCTAGCTGACGTACGACGCCAGCGATCTCCTCAGAATCGGTAACCTGCTCCTCCAACTGCTGGTTGATGCGAGCAACGTCCGCTTCCAGGCTGCCCAGCGGAATGTTGAGGTCAGCCGCCGAGGCGACCGAATCCAACAGCCGTAGCGTGGCGGCCGGGTAAGGAGACGCCGCAAGGTAGTGCGGAACATGAGCGGTGTATCCAGCAACGCGGCGGCCCTTCTTATCCAAGGCTCGCTCAATATACAGGGCGGCGGCGCCCGGGACCATCATGGTGGATTCCATGCGCACCATGGAGTTAAGGAGCTCCGGCTCATTGCCGTGCGCCGTGACCACGGTGGGGCGGGTGTGCGGCACCGGCATAGGGGCCGAGTACAGCATGATGGTGTTCTTGATATCGAACTTTTCCACCAAGTTCACCACCGCGTCCGTAAATGCCTCCCAGCGCAAGTCCGGTTCCGGTCCAGAAAGCAGCAGGAAAGGTGTGCCGGAGTTATCCCGGAGCACCTTGATGCCCAGATCGGTGTTCTCAATTTCTACTGTGCGGTCGTGGTCAATGGTGACGGCGGGGCGGCGAGAGCGGTAGTCAATAAGCTCGTCATTATTAAACGAAGCCAGCTGGCGGTTCTCCAACGCGGCTTTGAGGTGATCAGCACTGGCTTCGACGGCCTGGCCCGCATCGGCATAGCCATTCATGGCCACGATCATCGTAGGGCCATTGCCTGGGGCGGAATCGTCCTTGACCACTGGTGCGGGATACTCCAGCTCATACATGCGGCCCTGTTCTTCCTGCATGATTGTGACTCCTCCTTCTATCCGTGCGTTTCTTTAGAAGCGTACGGACTTAATCAGCGTTCTGTGCCTTGCAACGCTGTAGGGCTACTACCTATTCCCAGCAGCGATTGTGCGTTCCTTGCCAAGCCGAGCTGGGATTGCTCATGGGCACTGGTGATGATCGTTCAAGCATGCCACATGGCCATCCGTTGTGCCAGCATGTCGAGTGGGTGGGTGTGAATAACTCGGCTCTTTCCCTCGGATTACAGACCAGTCCGGACTAGTTATCCACAGATTCTCCGTGTGTGGCGTGATCCCCCTAGCGTCCTGTGGCAGCCCTGGTTCAGGGTACAAGTATGAGCACATTCTCAACGCACACAGATAACACCCCACCGATTACGACACCTGGTCATCTCCTTGCTAACATCCCCGGACTCCTTGGCTTCTATCCCACCGAATCGGTGGTATTCATGGCCATTGACACCACCCCGCGCGGCCCGGCCATGGGTCCGCTCGCCGCGTCGATATCCCCGATGCCGCCGGAGCCCTGCCAGACATCGCGGCGATGCTGGCAGAGAATGCCCGCGAAGGCGTCTTCGCCTTCCTCATTTCGCAGCGCCCGCTTACTGAATTACGGGAGGTGACCCACTGGCTCTATGGCCTGGATCGTTCCTGTGACGGGTTGGAGATTGACGCGGCCTGGTACGCCAAGGAAATCACCAAACATGAGCCCTACGTTCTGTTGCACGGAACCGTCAACGCAGATGGGAGCGGGCCGATGAAAAAGTGGGTAGAAGGCACTATACCGGCGCTTACCGACGCCTCCTCGATGCGTTCCTGCGTCAATCACAATGTTGTTCCAGAGCTCAATAGGGAAGAATTCTTTGCCATTTTCGCGCCGGGAAACCCACACCTGGATTCTGCCGAAGCCGAAGCCCTGAGCCGGCAAGCACGCGATACCGCGACTCAGTTTCGCGCCCAGGTGGCCGCGGCGAAAGGGAAGAAACGCAAGGAACTCCTTGAGCACTTTGTGGATGATGCTCAGTGGGCGCTTCACCAGGTGGCGTCTGTGGAGGAAGCCGAAGAAGATGTAGAGCTGTTGGCATCATGCGCCGTGTGGCTGTCGACGACGTGGACGCGCGACCTCGTGGTGGGTGTCTGTGCGGAGGCTGGCGAAACCGGTGCGTACCTTCTCCTAGCAGCAGCGCGCACATTTGGCGAAGATTTACGGGCGAATGCGCTAACTCTGTTCGCTTTGGCGCACATGAAACAGGAGTGGGACATCCTGGCTGGACCGGCACTGCAGCTCGTCACGGAAGAGTTCCCCAGCCATCGCCTAGGCTCGCTGTTGTGCCAGGCCTATCGCCACGGATTGCACGAAAAGATACGCGCTTCGATCTACACGGGCGCGCGCAAAGCTTTTGACAACGCGGTAGGGGATACGGCTGGGGAGGGCAGCACTAACGCCGCGCGGAATGAGCCCGCTCGCCGAGCTGCCGGGTAAAGTTCCACGCATCCGTCACGATGGTGGTCAAGTCGGTGCGGCTCGGATCCCATCCGAGCTCGGACTTAATCTTGTCCGAGGAGGCCACGAGGGTTGCGGGATCTCCTGCGCGGCGTGGCGCCAGCTCAGCCGGGATGGGGTGTCCGGTGACTTCACGGCAGGCCTCAATGACCTGCTTGACAGAGTAACCGTCCCCGGAGCCGAGGTTATAGATGCGGTGTGTACCCGCAGCGTTGCTTTCAAGCGCGAGCACATGAGCGTCGGCCAGGTCACGGATGTGGATGTAATCGCGGACGGCGGTGCCGTCGGCAGTGTCGTAGTCATCGCCGAAAATGAAGATCTTGTCGCGATGGCCAAGTGCTACCTGCAATACAAGCGGAATGAGGTGGGTTTCCACCTCGCGGTTCTCGCCAATGCTGCCGTAGGCACCGGCGACGTTAAAGTAGCGCAACGACGTCGCCCCCAAGCCGTAGGCCTGGGCATAGGAGGTGATCATGTAGTCGATTGCGAGCTTGGATGCGCCATAAGGATTCGTCGGCTGCGTAGGCATCGTCTCTGTGATCGGAACCTGTGCAGGCTCGCCGTACGTTGCCGCGGTCGAAGAAAACACAAGGTTGGTGACGCCGAATTCGCGCATGGCGTTGAGCAACTGCAGCGTCGTGACGACATTGTGCTGCCAATAGTCAGCCGGAGCCTCAACGGATTCGCCAACGAGGGAGCGAGCGGCAAAATGCACAACGCCGTCGAAGCCTCCTTCAGATAGCACTTCACGAGCGACATCGGCCACGTCACCCTCGACGAGGCGGGCCTGCTCTGGGATAGCTTCGCGGTTGCCGGTGGAAAAGTTATCGATGATGGTGACGTCGTGCCCCTTCTCCACGAGGACGGCCGCGCACACGCTGCCGACATAGCCGGCACCGCCAGTAACAAGTAGCTTCATCGCCTTAGTTCTCCTTGACTCGGATAGCGTGCGCGAGGTCGTCGACAAGCTCGACGGTGTGGCCCGACTCCGTGGTCAGCGTAATCGTTCCGCTTTCATTGACCACGGTAACCTTCGAACCAACCTGAATACCGCACGAGTAAAGCTCGTGGAAAGTCGAGTTATCCGCCTGCAAAACCTCGTTGATCTGGACGATGGTGGCTGCAGTCTTTTGCCCGGTGGGAAGATCGATGGCGCGAGTCCCCAGGTCGAGTTCCGCGGGGGTCATGCCAAGCTGCGCCAAACCTGGGATGGGGTTGCCGAAGGGGGAGCGGGAAGAATCCTCAAGAACGGCTATGACTCGCTTCTCTACCTCTTCGCTCATGACGTGCTCCCAACGGCAGGCCTCATCATGAACCTTGTGAATATCGAGGCCCAGGACGTCCGTGAGCAAGCGCTCAGCGAGGCGGTGCTTGCGCATGACATTGGTGGCCAGTTCGCGACCTTGCTGGGTGAGGTCGAGGCTGCGGTCCGTGCGCACGTGGAGCAGGCCATCGCGCTCCATGCGAGCCACAGTCTGGGACACAGTCGGCCCAGATTGCTCTAGGCGCTCTGCAATGCGAGCACGCAGTGGGGTAATTCCTTCCTCTTCGAGCTCATAAATGGTTCGCAGATACATTTCCGTGGTGTCAACTAGATCCCTCACGTGGGCTTACCTTTCTGCGTTGTCGGCGGTCCGTAGCCACATAGGTTTAGGCGCGGTAATAGGAGTGTATTAAGAGAATATCTTAAACAATAGCGTATTTTTTCAGGGCTTAGCGCACGCAGCGCTGCACGCTGCGCGGGGTGAATAGGAAGATATGGACAAAGAGATTCACGGCCCTCGAGAAATGACGAAAGCCACCGAGCATCGACCTCCCCGAGCCCAGCACACAATTTAGGTGGGCAGGAGGGATGAACCTCGATGGCTAGCGCCAAGCTATGAAACAGAACTTAAAGCGCGTATTCGCGGAGACGATCGGCGCGGTTGCCCTCCCGCAGCTTGGCCATGACCTCGCGCTCAATCTGGCGAACACGCTCGCGGGAGAGACCGAACTTGCGTCCAATCTGATCGAGGGTGCGCGGAACACCATCGTCCAAGCCATAGCGCAGGCGGATGACATCCTGCTCACGCTCCTCGAGGGAGCCGATGACGGAGCGAATATCAGAGTGGCGCATGGATGCCACCACGGCGGTCTCCGCATCGGTTGCCTCGGCATCCTCAATGAAGTCACCCAACGGTGCTTCTTCATCGGTGCCCACAGGCATATCCAGGGAGACGGGATCGCGGGACTGGCGCAACAGCATTTCGATCTTGGACTCTTCGATGCCGGATTCCTCGGCCAGCTCCTCATTCGTAGCCTCGCGGCCCAGGGACTGATACATCTCGCGCTTAATGCGGGAAAGCTTATTAACCTGCTCTACCAGGTGCACCGGGAGGCGGATGGTGCGGGACTGGTCAGCCATGCCGCGGGTAATGGCCTGGCGGATCCACCACGTGGCGTACGTGGAGAACTTGAAGCCCTTGGCATAGTCAAACTTCTCCATCGCACGAATCAGGCCCAAGTTTCCTTCCTGGATGAGGTCCAGCAGCGGCATGCCGCGGCCGGTATAACGCTTAGCCAGGGAGACCACGAGGCGCAGGTTGGCCTCGAGGAGGTGGGAGCGTGCCTTCTTGCCTTCGCGGGCGAGAATCTTGAGGTCGCGCTTCTCGGCGCGGGTCAGCTTCTCGGCATTGGCGAGCTTGTACTCGGCGTACAGGCCCACCTCGATTGCCTGTGCGAGCTCAACTTCGTCTTCGGCGCTCAACAGCGCAGTCTTGCCGATTCCGTTGAGGTAAACGCGGACCAAGTCCGCGGAGGGATTGTCATTAGTCTGGTTACGGCGTGAGCCGCGGTCAACTTCCTGTCCGTCCTCGTCCTGGACGCTAGCAGCGGATGATGTGGCCATCTCATGCCTCCTAAGTTGCGGCTTGGTTCATCTCCTACAACGGACCTTCGGCGCAGATAGTTCCCACGGTTTGAAAAATGTTCACGCATCCCGGTCTGCGAGGTGGGTTTTAGGCCTTTTTGGGGGAGGCGCGCCGAGGCTACACCTCAACGAGCACGGTAAACGGCCCCTCATTGACGGAGGAGACCTGCATCATGGCTCCGAAGCGACCTTCCTCCACGGTGATCCCGCGCTCCCGCAGGCGAGCGACAACCCCTTGGATCACCGGTTCCGCCGCGTCCCCGGGTGCGGCATCTGACCACGATGGCCGGCGGCCCTTCGCAGTTCGCCCGTAGAGAGTGAACTGGCTTACCACTAGCACTGGAGCTCCACTGTCAACCACGCTGGTTTCGCCCTCGAGAATGCGCAGCTCGGCGATCTTGCGTGCCATCGTGTCCATCCGCTCCTCCAAGGATGGCCCGTCGGCAAGACCAGCTTCGGCGCCTGCTGTGACATCTTCACGAGATACACCAATGAGCGCTAGAATGCCGCCGGTGTCGGGACAGCTGATGGAACCGACAACGTCGCCTTCTACCGTAACGGAAGCTTCAGAAACGCGGGTGAGAACAGCACGCATGGACGGGGATACACAACCTTTCTTGTGGAGAAGTTTTCAGTACGCAAGGAGGCTCCTGGGGATACAGCTAACGCGAACTACTTGGTCTACTCGGTGTTGCTAAAAGCTAGCAGCTCCGTGGGGATCAGCAGACCATGGCGGATGAGATCCACGATGGCAGGAAGCGCAGCACTCACCAGTGCGGTCTCATCAAAGCCTTGTGCGGCGGCGTAAAGCTCGATGGTTTCGCCGATGCTCAACCCATGCGGATTGAGCCCAGCGACGATAGCCGCGAGGTGCTCGTCGACATCATGCTGCCAGCGCGGACCGTCGGTCCGGCTCAAACGTAGCGCTGCGCGCTCAAAGCCCATGCCAAGCTCAGCATCTGGCAGGGCCACGTCCTCCCGAGCAACACTGGGGCGCAGCTGAACGTGCTTGGTCTCCAGCTCACCCGGCACCAAAGCGCGCAGCCACTCGACGCGCGCAAAGTATTCTTCCACCTCGGGCCCGAGCGGATCGATGACCGGCTGTGACATTGTCTCCGCCAGAATGTCCGAGGGCTCGTCGTCCCCAATCCGCTGGATGGCTACGAAACCAAACCCAATGCCGGTGACCTCATGGTCGCGGAAGTGTTCGAGCCAACGGCGCGAACGCTCCCTTCCTGCAGGGCTGCGAACATCCACGGACTCATCGCTTAACCAGGTGGACACATACAGGGCAGGATCTGCCACGTCGCGTTGAATGATCCATGCGGCTACACCGGTGTCCGGTAACCACGAGGCAACCCGCTGTTGCCAGGACTCCTCGCCTTGATGAACCCACGCGGCGAGCACGTGCGCGGTTCCTCCAGGGGTGAGGTGTTCCACGGCTTGGGACACCACGAGCTCACTAGCACCATCGAGGTTGAGTCCGGAATCTCGGTACACATGGCCGACCTCAGGAAGGCCCACCACGAATGGAGGATTGGCCACGATGCGGTCGAAGCGCTCGTGTTGTACCGGCTCGAACCACGAACCCTGGCGCAGTTCGACCCGTTCCTTTGCGTCCGCTGCAGCAACGGTAGCGCGGGCGAGCTCGAGGGCTCGCTCATGGACATCAGTAGCGACGATGCGCTCTGCAGAATCCAGCTGCCCCAGGACCTGCACGCCAGAGCCTGTGCCCAGATCCAGCACCGATGACACCGGAGTAGTGGGAGTCGAATGAAGTAGGGAAAGGCTGGCAGAGCCGACACCCAAGACGTGCTCGGGACCAGGAACGTGGTCCACGAGGGAAGCATCAACATCGGAAAACACCACGCGATTCTTGCCCACGATGACGTGCGGCCGAATGTCGTATGCCACGTAGACAGTGCCGTGATCGTCGGTAAGCGCGACACCGCTGTCAAGCAATTGGGTGGCTAGGCGGGCACCGAGGACGTCGGAAAGCAGCGTGGCCGGCACGTGCTCGTGCAACACAAAGATGCGGATGAGGCGGTCGAGACGGGAGTCGCCGCTAGCACCCAGCGCCACGGCCTCGGGCTCCCCGCGATGTAGGGCTTCGGTGTACTCCGGCCCTAAGTGTCCCGCGATGCCGTCCGCGGTGAATCCCGCGTCAGCAAAGACACGGGCGAGGTCGGCCGCGACATCCGCGACGGGGTGCTCTGGGTTCATCTCCGGGCCAAAAGGAGAAGGCTGTTGTGTGCTCACAAAAGTGTCCTTACATTGCTTCGGGAGGTAAACGGTAAATGTCTAGTCTTCGTGGTCGATGGTGTTTTGCTTCGCCGTATCGTCGTGTGATGACGGCGCGCCGGGAAGCGCTCCATGGGACCGGCTTGTCAGTTGCTCGCGCTGGGCCTGCGCCATTTGCCGGGCCATAGCGGGCTTATAAACAGCCTTCTCGCGCTTGTCTTTCTTTTGACCCCGACCATTGCCAATGACCACAGCGATCCAGGGCAGTGGGAAGGTGACGGCCACGACGAGGGCAGCGGGGATCCACCACTGCCAAACATAAACCATGGCCCCGGCTATCAGGAGGGATGGAACGCGCAAAAACTGCAGTATTGAGTAGATGATCTCGCGGCGATGCCGGTCTTGACCGGGGGCGAGCTTGGCAGTCGTGATGAGGTGCGTCTCGCGGCCGAATCCGCGCCCGCGCCGCTGCCCTGAACGTGGGGTATGGCGGGGGTTATCGCGCGAGTTCGAAGGGGTCATGCCTACTAGCGTAGCTGCAGGACTCGCCAACTTCGATACCGATGCGGCATGATAGGGGGCGTGAGTACGACGACTAAGACTATTGAACGCCCTGATGTCCGCGAGGATACGTCGACCAACGACGACACCCCGAAGTTCTTCCACTACGTGAAGAAGAACCAGATCCTCGATTCCGCGGTCAACGGCAAGTACGTCGTTGCCCTGTGTGGAGAGACCTTCCCGGTGACCAAGCAAGCGAAGCCCGGCTCACCCGTGTGCCCAGACTGCGAGCGCATATATAAGAGCTTGCGCCGCCGTTAAGTCTGACGTCGACGCTCATCCTGCGTCGGCGTAAACCGAAGCGTACGAAAAACTTCACAAGAGCGGGATGTTGGGATAACTAGAGGGGGAAAGTCGCTGACCGTGTCTACTCAGACTCCAGCACAGAGATTTGCCAATAACGGTTCGCTGCGCGTATGGCAACGCGCGGCTTTGGATAAGTTCCTAGCCACCAAGCCGAAGGATTTCATGGCGGTGGCAACGCCAGGCGCAGGTAAGACCACCTTCGCCCTGCGGGTAGCCACAGAGCTCATGGCGGACCGCACCGTAGAGCGCGTCATCGTGGTGGTGCCCACCGAGCACCTCAAAGTGCAGTGGTCGGAATCCGCCTCCCGCGTAGGGCTAGCGCTTGACCCCAAGTTCACAAACTCCTCGGGAGTCAACCCCGCGATGGACGGTGTCGTGGTGACCTATGCGCAGGTGGGCATGCACCCGTACAAGCACCGCGCGGTTGCCTCAGCGCGGCGCACCCTGGTGATCCTTGATGAGATTCACCACGCCGGAGATGCCAAGAGCTGGGGCGATGGCGTGCGGGAAGCCTATGATGATGCGGAGCACCGCCTCGCACTGACTGGTACGCCCTTCCGCTCCGATGACTCGCAGATCCCCTTCGTGCGCTATGAGGAGGACGGGGAAGGCCACCTCGTATCCCGCTCTGATCACACGTATGGCTATGGCGATGCGCTTGCCGACGGTGTCGTGCGCCCCGTGGTCTTCCTCAGCTACTCCGGCGAATCCCGCTGGCGCGACAGCGCCGGTGAGGAACATGCGGCCCGTCTCGGCGATATCCTCAATCCGGAGCAGACCGCCCGCGCCTGGCGCACGGCCCTCGACCCGAAGGGCGAGTGGATCCCCACCGTCTTGCAGGCGGCGCACACGCGGCTGATGCAGATGCGCCGCAACATGCCGGATGCCGGCGGTCTGGTACTTGCTACCGACACGACAACCGCGCGCGCCTACGCCAAGATCCTCAAGCAGATCTCCAATACTCCCGTCTCCGTCATCCTCTCCGATGATCCAGGCTCCTCCGCGCGCATTGCGGAGTTCTCTGAATCCACCGACGAGTGGATGGTGGCCGTGCGCATGGTGTCGGAGGGCGTCGACGTTCCCCGCCTCGCCGTGGGCGTGTACGCCACCTCTGCCTCGACCCCGCTGTTTTTCGCTCAGGCCATCGGGCGTTTCGTGCGCTCCCGCATGCCCGGCGAGACGGCCTCCGTCTTCCTGCCCTCCGTGCCGGTGCTCTTGGGCCTTGCCGAGAACATGGAAAAGCAGCGCGACCACGTCCTGGGAGGGGAGAAGAACCCCGACAAGGAAGGCTGGGACGACGAGCTTCTGGAGGATGCCAACCAGAAGAAGTCCGAACCGGACATGCTCGAGCCTTCCTATGAGTCCCTCGGAGCGGAGGCAGAGTTTTCCGGGCTGCTTTATAACGGCTCACAGTTCACCACGGGCAACATCACCGATGAAGAAGAGGATTTCCTCGGCATCCCCGGGCTTCTCGACGCCGACCAGGTCAAGGACCTTTTGCGCAAGAAACAGTCCGATGAACTGGACCGCCGCGAGGCAGAAGAGAAAGCGCGCCGAGCTGCGGAAGCAGCGGAAGAACAACGCCGCAAGCTCTACGGCACCCCGCACGCGCCCAAGCGTGGGGCAGAGGCGTCGGCAAGCAGCGCCGGTTCCCAGTCAGGTGTGGTGGATGAGATTTCCGCACTGCGTAAAGAACTCAACACGGTGGTGTCGATTACCGCCCAACGCACCGGGCGCCCGCATGGTGCCATCCACACAGAAGCCCGCAAGGCCTGCGGTGGCCCGCCGACTGCGTTGTGCGACGCCGAGCAGCTGCGGGAGCGCATCGATTACCTGCGCAAGTGGTAGCCGGCGCGGCCGCGCTATCAACTAGTTGGTTGATGAGAAACTCAACCGGCTACGCGATGGAAACGCTGTGAGCGCGAAGCAGGATGGATAGCAGATGGTCTAAAGGCCAATCACCATCCTCGACGCAATCGCCACAGCAGCGTGGCTAGGAAGGAACACACAATGCAGTCCCTCTATAGAGCAGCCATCTTCTACCTTGTCATGGGGTTGAGCGCCGGCGTGTTCTACCGCGAGTTCACGCGCGCGAACGATTTCCCGGAGGGACAGTTCACCCAGCTAGGAGTGGCCCACACCCACCTCTTGGCGCTGGGGTTCATGATGTTCCTCATCTTCCTTGTGGTGGACAAGGTCTTCGCCGTGTCCCGCAACAAGAAGCTTTTTAACTCCTTTTTCTGGTTCTACAACATTGGCGTTGTGCTTACCGTTGGAATGCTCATCTGGCACGGTAGCTTAACTGTGCTGGGGGAGGAATCGACCGCGATGATCGCCGGAATCGCCGGCCTCGGACACATCTTCATTACGGTGGGTCTGGCACTCTTCCTCGTCGCACTTGGCCGCGCATTGAACGAGCCCGCTAACCCTGCCGCCGCAACTTCTGTGAGCGCCTAGCTATGCCCGCGGCTACAACAGAATCCAGCACGGTGGCACCAACCCGCCGTGACTGGATAAGCCTTGCGGTTTTATCGGTAGGTCTGGGCCTCATCGTCCTCGACGGCACCATCGTCGGCGTGGCATTGCCCGCCATCATCACGGACCTCAACCTGGATATTACCCAGGCACAGTGGGTCAACAGCCTCTACGCGGTGGTGCTTGCCGCACTGCTACTGTCCACAGGAAAAATCGCGGATAGTTGGGGCCGCAAACGAGCTTTCCTTCTCGGCCTCGCCGTATTCGTAGCAGGCAGCGTGTGGGCTGGTTTCTCCGAAACAGCGGGAATTCTCATCTCGGCACGTGCCGTGCAGGCAGTGGGCGCGGCTTTTATCATGCCCTCCACCCTGTCCACCGTGAACGCCGTATTCCGCGGGAAGTATCGTGCGGCCGCATTCGGCGTCTGGGGCGCCGTCATCTCAGGCGCTGCTGCCGTAGGCCCTTTAGCCGGCGGCGCGCTTACTCAGTGGGTGTCTTGGCACTGGATCTTTCTGGTCAACGTCCCCATCGGCCTTATCGTGGCCGGTGGAGCTGTCCTTACCGTCCGGGAAACCCGCAGCCCAGAGACTCGCCCTGGAGTCGACGTCGACGGCGCACAGTTGAGCGCGATTGCCTTTGGGGCCCTTGTTTTCGCCGTCATCGAGGGGCCCAGCCTTGGCTGGTGGACACCGCAAGCGGAGCTGACTGTGTTCGGGTGGACGTGGCCTGCCACCGCGCCGGTATCCGCTGTGCCGGTGGCGCTGCTCATCGCCGCGGTCGGATTCACTTTGTTTATCCGTTGGGAGAAGCACCGCGAAAAGGTTCAGCGCTCCGCACTCTTGGACTTGGGGCTATTTTCCTATCCGACGTTCTCGTGGGGAAATACCACCGCCGGTGCGGTAGCCATCGGGGAGTTCGCCATCATCTTCGTCTTGCCGTTATACCTCATTAATGCGTTGGGCTTAAGCGTAATGTCTGCCGGCCTTGTGCTCGCGGCGATGGCCGTCGGAGCCTTCATTTCAGGTGCAGCCGCACGCCACGTCGCTGGGCGGTTCGGCGCCCCTGGCACCGTACTCATCGGCCTGAGCCTCGAGGTCGTCGGTGCTCTCATACTCGCGTTAATTCTCGGTCCCGACACCAGCGGATGGCTCATCGCGCTGCCGCTTGTGATCTATGGAGTGGGCCTAGGATTCGCTTCTGCGCAGTTAACCGGAACCGTCTTGCGTGACATCCCCGTGGAAAACTCAGGCCAAGCTTCCGCGACACAGAGCACAGTTCGTCAAATTGGTTCTTCCCTGGGAACCGCGATTTCCGGTTCGGTCTTTTCCGTCTCGCTAGCGCTGTCTCTGCCGAAGGCGCTTAATACCATTGGCTTCGATGGTCCGGCTGCGGAAGGAATAGCGGAAGCAGCGCGTCAATCGGCTGGGTCGAGTATCGCTGGGCTGCGTGCGCAGGGTGCCGCCAGTCCCTTCGGAGAGGAGACTGCCGTGTTGGTCCGAGCACTCAGCGACGGTATGAGTGATGCAGCGCGTTGGTCATTGCTGACCGCAGTTGCGTTCTTAGGGCTCGGTGTTATTGGTGCGTTGCAAGTCCGCAAAGCAGCGCAGGGCTAAGCAAGGGGGCGTAGCCCACGGTGTTGGCGCAACGGTTTCAGCGAAACATCCAGCAGCGAAGGGTAGGCTCGGCAGCATTGTGAGAAGAGTGCTCTAGGCCAAAGACAACCTAAGGAGATGGATGATGAAAAAGCTCATCAACTCGCCGGACAACGTAGTAGCCGAATCAGTAGAAGGCTTCGCGTTAGCCCACGGTGACATTGTGACTCGCAACACGGAACCGCTGTTTGTTGCCCGCGCACAGAAGAAAGAACACGGCAAGGTAGCTATTGTCTCCGGTGGTGGTTCTGGGCACGAGCCTTTGCACGCGGGTTTCGTTGGCTACGGCATGCTGGACGCGGCGGTGCCGGGCGCCATGTTTACGTCGCCTACACCGGATGCAATCCAAGCAGCCACAGAGGCAGCCCATGCTGGGGCGGGCGTTCTTTACATCGTCAAGAACTATACCGGCGATGTTCTCAACTTTGATACGGCAGCCGAGCTGGCTGACTTCGATGATATTGAGGTCAGCCAGGTCATCGTCGACGATGATGTCGCGGTGGAGGATTCTACGTTTACCGCCGGACGCCGCGGCGTGGCAGGAACCTTGTTGGTAGAGAAGCTGGCAGGTGCCGCAGCCGAGCGCGGCGATGATCTTGCTGCGGTGACAGCGGTGGCTAAGAAGGTAGTGGAGAATACCGCGACCATGGGCGCGGCACTGAGCGCCTGCACGGTGCCGCACGTGGGCAAGCCCTCCTTCGACCTTGGGGAAGACGAAGTCGAACTCGGCGTGGGTATCCATGGCGAGCCGGGCCGCAAGGAAATTCCACTGGTTTCTGCCGATGACGTTACTGATCACCTACTCGACCCCGTCTTGGCAGATCTTAAGCTGAGCGAGGGGGAGCGCACCATCGTCGTCGTCAATGGCATGGGCGCCACCCCGGCCTCTGAGCTGTACGTGGTCTACCGCCGCGTGGCCCAGCGTCTCCAGCAGGCTGGCATCGCCATTGAGCGCTCCCTCGTGGGTAACTTCGTCACCAGCCTGGACATGGCTGGGTGCTCTGTTACCGTCATGCGAGCGGACGACGAGGACCTCGCGCTTTTCGACGCTCCCTGCCACACCTCCGCACTACGCCAAGGAATGTAACAATCTAACTATGACGAATTCTGAAACTCTTTCAAGCGCGTGGGCACAGGAATGGATGAAAAGCTGTGCCGAAGCCGCGCGTGAACACCGTGAGGAGCTCATCGAGCTCGACCGTGTCATCGGCGATAGCGACCATGGAGAAAACGTCGACCGTGGTTTCCGCGCCGTCGTCGACAAGGTTGCTGCGGATATCTCTTCGGATGACTCAACGGTCGCTGATGTACTCAAACTAACCGCGAAGACTCTCATGTCCACCGTCGGCGGAGCCTCCGGCCCATTGTTGGGCACCGCCTTCTTGCGTGCGGCGAAGGCCGCCGGCACCGGTGACATTGATGCTTCTACGACGGCTGCGCTTATTGAGGCCGCCCTCGAGGGAATCATGACCCGCGGCAAAGCAACGGAAGGGGAGAAGACCATGGTCGATGCCTGGGCACCAGCGGCGCGCGCTGCCCGCGACGCCGCCGATGCCGCACAGAGCCCCGCCGAGGTCCTGCGCGCGGCTGCCGACGCGGCCGCAGCCGGCGCGGACGCTACTATCCCGATGGTTGCGACTAAGGGACGCGCTTCCTACCTGGGCGAGCGCTCTGCCGGACACAAGGATCCGGGTGCTGCCTCTTCGGCACTTTTCCTCGCTGCGGCTGCTGACGCCGCCGACACTACTGGGAAGGGGGCGTAGAGCATGGCACAGCCGCGCGTTGGACTCGTTCTCGTTTCGCATTCTGCGAAGCTCGCAGAAGGATTGGCTGAGCTCGCCGCCCAGATGGCTGCCGATGTCACCATCCTTCCTGCGGGTGGCTTGGAAGACGGCAGTATCGGAACGTCCTATGACTTCATCGAAGGCGCTATCAGCCACGCCATAGGTCAAGGTCTCAGCGTTGTTGTGCTCACGGACTTGGGTTCGGCAACGATGACCGTCGAATCGGTTCTGGAGTTTCTGGACGAAGACCAAGCACTGTTCGTTGATGCCCCACTGGTCGAGGCCACTATCGCTGCGGCAACCGCCGCCCAGCAAGGCGATGATCTGGGGGCAGTTGCTGACGCCGCTAGACGAGCTATCGAGGCTTTCACTCCTCAGCAGCCTGCTGCTCTTGGGACTGTGCGCGAGCAAGACCAAGAGGAAGATCCACATCGATACTCGCTGACTGTGACCATTGCCGATGAAGCAGGACTACATGCCCGTCCCGCGTCCAAGATCGCTGAAATGGCGGCTGAAGCAGAGGGCGATATCGTCCTTACCTATAACGGTGAGGCGGTAGAAGCAGACTCCGCGATGATGCTGATGTCGCTCGGTGCTTGCCAGGGCGCATCGGTGACCATTAGCGGAGATGTCTCCGATAAGGAAGTCATCGACCGGATTGCCACGGCCATCGAGCTGGGGCTCGACGGTTAGAAGCGTGCGGGCACTGTCCCCCGTACGGAAGGACGCTCCCACTGCCTTCGAATAGGGTAAAAGGCAGCGTCCTAGTTGAGTTCTCTTGAAAGCGGGGAATCCATGAACCAGCCCGATTACGTACAGGCTTATCCGAATACTTCCCCTTACTCCTCTGCGGGGTCGTACACGTCTCCGATAGAACACCCTTCCACGCCGAATCCCCTCGCGCCGTGGGTACTGGGGCTGGCGGTGCTTCCGCCACTCGTCATCATCGTGCTGACGCTCTTGTGGGGTGCAGTGGGATTCTTGTCGTCGATGCTGACGATCTTTACCGGTTGGTGCGCGGTGGGGCTGGGGATCGTGGCGCTCATCCTCGGATCAGGGCGAAGCCCGGAGCATAGGCGAACCGGCATCACAGTGTCCGGGATGATCATCGGATTCTGTTGGAGTTGTATCGCACCGTTCGTTCCCATGGCCATGATGGTGGTCATGGGACTCAATCCCTAGAGCCGCTAGGAACCCCAGAGCCCTGGAACATACAGAAAGAAAAGTGGCGGCGAGGAAAAGATTTCCTCGCCGCCACTGTCGTGTCCGCGGGCTTAGTCGAGATAGTCTCGCAGCACCTGGGAGCGCGAAGGGTGGCGCAGCTTGGACATGGTCTTGGACTCGATCTGGCGAATACGTTCGCGGGTGACACCATAGACTTGGCCGATTTCGTCTAAAGTGCGCGGCATGCCATCGGTGAGGCCGAAGCGCAGACGAACCACGCCCGCCTCACGTTCAGACAGGGTCGTGAGCACGTCCTGCAGCTGGTCTTGCAGCAAGGTGAAGGAGACCGCGTCGACAGCAATGACGGCCTCGGAGTCCTCAATGAAGTCACCCAGCTGGGAGTCACCCTCATCACCGATGGTCTGGTCCAAGGAGATGGGTTCACGAGCGTACTGCTGGATTTCCAGCACCTTTTCCTCGGTGATGTCCATTTCCTTCGCCAGCTCCAGCGGCGTGGGCTCGCGGCCCAAATCCTGCAGCAGCTCTCGCTGGATGCGGCCCAGCTTGTTGATGACCTCGACCATGTGCACAGGAATGCGGATGGTGCGTGCTTGGTCTGCCATCGCGCGGGTAATAGCCTGACGGATCCACCAGGTGGCATACGTGGAGAACTTGTAGCCCTTGGTGTAGTCAAACTTCTCAACAGCGCGGATGAGACCCAAGTTGCCCTCCTGGATGAGATCCAAGAAGGCCATGCCGCGGCCGGTGTAGCGCTTGGCCAAGGACACCACGAGACGCAGGTTTGCCTCGAGAAGGTGGTTCTTCGCCTTGCGGCCATCACGAGCGATGGCACGCATGTCACGCTTTTCCATGGGGGAAAGCTTGGCGGCCTTGTCGCCTTCGGCACGGGCCTTTTCCATCTCATCCATGCGGTACTGAGCGTAGAGGCCAGCCTCGATTCGCTTGGCGAGGGAGACCTCTTGCTCGGCATTGAGCAGGGCGACCTTACCGATTTGCTTCAGGTAGGCGCGGACAGAGTCTGCCGACGCGGTCAGCTCCGCATCCTTGCGGGCTTGGCGCAGGGCTGCGGACTCATCCTCGTCCCAGACCGAGGAACCATCGTCCTCGTCCTCATCAGCGTCGTCGCCCTCGAGGTCATCATCGTCGTCGCCGAACTCGTCTTCATCATCCATCTCGGCGTTGTCCGGATCGAAATCGATATCGGCATCGTCAGTGGTGTCGGCGTCCAACTCGTCGGTCTGATCCTCGGCGAGATCCTCGGAAGACTCGGCAGCTTCAGGCGACGTTGCCTTTGTGGCTGCTGACTTACGCACAGTCTTCTTGG
This sequence comes from Corynebacterium hiratae, assembly GCF_009708045.1. NCBI lineage: Bacteria > Bacillati > Actinomycetota > Actinomycetes > Mycobacteriales > Corynebacteriaceae > Corynebacterium > Corynebacterium hiratae. The sequence goes on from NZ_VIOG01000005.1 coordinate 104,380, forward strand.
CCGCCTTTTTTGTGGCCTTTTGTGCAGACTTGCGGGTGGTCTTCTTTGTTGCCTTCTTGGCCGTCTTTTTAGCCGTTTTCTTGGCTGTCTTTTTGGCGGTCTTTTTCGCGGTTTTCTTGGCCGTTTTCTTAGCGGTCTTTTTTGCCGTCTTTTTGGCGGTCTTCTGTGCAGGTGCAGATGCCTCGGAGGTGCTCTCGCCCGCGCCGAGTACCTGGTCTGAAGAATCAGTGGCTGCCACGTACGCCCTTTCGACTTGCTCTCTGAGTGGAAACTATGGGGACGCGCAAGTTAGTCGCGACTAGTCCCCGATGCTAGCCCGCCTCCGAGATGAGCAGGGGAGGCGCGCCGCTGGATATTGGATAATCGACAGCCCAGTATAGATCATTTCTTGCACTAGGCGGTGACTGGGGTCAACTCGGAAATGCTGGCCCCGGTTGCCTTATGGGCGAATACCTTCTTGTGCTGCCATGGCTGCGCCTACTATACCGGCGCGATTACGAAGCTGAGCTGCAACGACCGGCGTTTCAATGCGGAGGTGCTCTCCCCACTTGTCAAACTTGCGGGAAATTCCTCCGCCGATGACGAAGGCTGAAGGGTTAAACAGGGCCTCATACTCGTGGAGTACTCGGTTGACGCGCTTCGCCCACTGCTTGGTTTTGAGCCCCTCGCGGTCCTTGACGGCTGAAGAAGCTTGGTGCTCCGCCTCCTTCTCGCCAACGATGAGGTGCCCAATCTCCGTATTGGGGAAAAGCTGGCCATCTAGCAGGAAAGCGGAACCAATACCAGTGCCCAAAGTGAGGAAAATGACGGGGCCGGAGCGCGCAATCTCGTCGCCATAAGCCACCTCGGCGAGGCCGGCCGCGTCGGCGTCGTTAAGCACGGTAAAAGGAACGTTGAGGTATGAGCTCAACAATTCCTGTGCATCCGTGCCGATCCAGGATTTATCAATGTTTGCCGCGCTGCGGATTACCTGGTCCTTTACCACCGCTGGCATGGTAATGCCGACGGGACCGTCCCAGTTCTTCTCTTCGATGATCTGGGCAATCACCTTGGCGACGGCGTCCGGCGTTGCGGGCTGGGGAGTAGCAATCTTGAGGCGGTCACCAACGAACTCTCCCGTTGCGAGGTCGACCTCGGCACCCTTGATGCCAGAGCCTCCAACATCGATGCCGAAGGCGTGGCCTTCGTGCTGCGGGCTCGGTTTCGTGTCCTGGTGCTGTGATTCATGGGCGGTCATACCGACAGTCTATGTGCACTCGCGCGATGATGTGGCACGATCTCAGCGATGAAAAGGGCAGCGTCGGTAATGCCCTGCGGTGTCCGGTGCGTGACGTGCTCCTTGGGCTGGAGGTAGGTGCACATTGTGACGAAATCTTCGCGGCTCGCTAAAGGGCTGGAATCAGCAGGTCACAGGGGTGAAGGAGACGTAATAGGGGGTAGGATAGTGCAGGGTTTGGTGCCCCCACGGCGGGGCGAGTGTGACACAGAGGCCAGTCTGGTTTAGGATGCCGTCGATAAATACACATACCTATCGATCTGACTCACAGGGGCAAGCATTATGGCCACGGATTATGACGCACCGCGTCGCCGCGCTGAAGACGACCTCGAGGCCGATTCCCTCGAGGGCCTGAAGGCGGCTGAAAACGATAACAATGGCATGGATGACGATGGAGAAATCGTCGAGGCCTTCGAACCGCCGTCAGTGGACCTGACCGGTGAAGAGCTCAACGTCACCGTCGTTCCGCGCAAAGAAAACGAGTTCACCTGCTCTGTATGTTTCTTGGTGCAGTCCAACAAGCGCCTTGACCATGAAGAGGACGGCGAGCCAGTCTGCATGGACTGCGCCTAACAGGCCAGTTTCACCGAGGCGTGGCTGAGGCCTTAATTCAAGCCTTAATTGCTGCGCCTTGTAGCTGCTGCGGCCTGCTCGGGGACAAAGGCTGCGAGGAGTTTTTCGGGGTTGGTGGATCCGATGAGCCAGTAGGGCGTTGGATCTTCGGGGTCATCGAGGACGAGCATGACGTGTTCGGGTACCCAGCCGTGTGTGACGAGGAAGGCAGCCGGATCGAGCTGTGGACCGAGCGCGTTGCGGCGTGCAGTGGCCGGCACCGCGGTACTGCGGGCGACAACATCGTTCGGCAGCTGCGCGTCCTTGACGGTGAGCCACCGTGTGCCGTCGGCATCCTGTTCCACCTGCACCACCGTGTTGGACCATGTCAGTAGGACCCACGCGGCGATGGCACTGAGCAGGATGGCGGGGACGATGACCCACATGATTCCACGGTTGAGGCTGACTGTGGCGGTGGAGATCGCTACAACAAAGGCCGCCATCAGCCACCAGTACCACGGCACCCATTGGCGCTCACGGTAGAGGATCACTGGGGAAGCGGCTGTTGCCGAGGGAGAAGCAGACGAAGAACTCGAAGTCATGACCTTCGAGTCTAGCCGTCGGGGAAGGGGAGAGCCCAACACGCAGAGTAGGCGCGGCTGCCAGGCCGACGCGGCTTCCGGCCCTGACGGTTGGGGATGGAGGGGACAAGGTAGGCTGGGCCGCGTGAATGAGCAACACCCTCTCGTAGATCCAGTTAGTCCCTTCGGCGACATTCAGGTCAAGCGCCTTGATAAGGAGCTTCCGATGCCGCATCGCGCTCACGGCGGCGATGCGGGCGCGGATCTCTACGCTGCTCACGACGTTATTTTGCGGCCCGGCGAGCGCGCTCTTGTCGGTACGGGCATTGCCCTTGCCCTGCCGATGGGCACGGTAGGCTTGGTCCACCCGCGCTCGGGCCTGGCGGCCAAGCACGGCATTTCCGTCGTGAATACCCCCGGCACCATTGACGCCGAGTATCGCGGTGAGATTAAAGTATGCCTCATTAATCACGACCCAGAGGAGACCTTTGAGGTCACGCGGGGAATGCGTATCGCGCAGTTGATTGTCCAACGCGTGGAGCTGGTGGGCTTCCAGGAAGTCGAGGAACTTGATGACACCGCTCGTGGCGACGGCGGGTATGGATCAACCGGCGTTAACTAAGTTCAACAAAGCAGACACGGAATGAGGAAGGCTTAAACTATGGCGATGTGGCCCTTTGGAAAAAAGAAGAAGAACCCTGCCGTCCACCAGGAAGAGGCGGCTACCGAGGCCGTGGCCGAGGACACCACCACAGTGAACCCGGCAGCGGAGAACGCAAACGATGGCGCCGCTGAGGCCGCTCCCGAGCCAACCGCTGGTCTTGTCCGTGAGGATGAAGATGATGCTCAGGCTTCTCTAGCCGTGAAGGCTGTGGCTCACGATGCCATCAACGGCGACATGGGTCCCTACGATGGCGATAATGTCGACATCGCTGAGTTTAACTTTGAGGACTTCTCCGTAGGCCTGTTGGATCTGGGCTCACTGCGCATCCCGCTGCCGAAGGGCTCACAGGTCCAGGTGGAGATGGGTCAGGAAGGCCCGCGCATGCTCCACATTCTCACCCCACACGGCCGTATGACCCCAGTGGCCTTTGCCGCGCCGCGCACGCCGGGGCAGTGGGCGGAGTCTGCGGAGGACATCATCAAAGGCTTGGAAGCCGATGGTTTCGCTGCCCACCCGGAGGATGGCCCGTGGGGTTCTGAGATCGTTGGCAGCAGCGAGAAAGGCGGCATACGCATTATCGGTGTGGAGGGGCCGCGGTGGATGTACCGCTTGACCCTGGCTGCACCTGCCGGCAAGGAAGAGGAATTGGCGCAGCTAGGGCGCGAAGTCGTTGCCCGCACCTTTGTCTACCGCGGTGAGGATCCCATCCTGGCAGGCAGCTCCCTGCCTGTCACGCTTCCGCAGCAGCTGGCTGAGCAAGTTCAGCAGGCGCTGAAGGAACGCCAGCAGCAGGCCGCGCAGGCAGACAGCGCGGATAGTGCAGCGGCAGCGGACACGGCCACGGATACAGAGAAGACCGCGGAGTCCCAGGCCCGCGAGCAGTTGCGCGACCTCGAAGACAACGAGAACAAGTAGCGCACTTCAGCCTGCCGGTCCAGACCCCTCCGGCACTACCGAAAAGGACCCCTTAAGCACGTGACCAGCCCTACTCCCGAAGAGCGCGAGCCTTACCGCACCCCGGCGTCTGCGCATGACCACGATAGCGCCGAGCGCGCTACTGAACCTGCCCCTGAGCCATCCTCGAATCCTGGCGCCGACATGGCGGCGGAACAAGCGACGGTGTCGCCAGAAGCTGATCCGGAGCCGTCGTTGCTCGACCAGATGGGTGGGCTGACCGGGCTGGTGTCTGCGACCCTGCCCGTGCTGGTTCTCATCCCGGTCAACAACGTCTGGGGGTTGGGGCCGGCGCTTGTTGCGGCACTGGGCGTGGCGCTGGCTATCAGCCTGTGGCGCCTGGCCCGCAAGGAAACCCTGCAACCAGCTTTTTCTGGTCTGCTGGGCGTGGCCATCTGCGCCGGAATCGCGTGGTTTACCGGGGATGCCAAAGGCTATTTCCTCTACGGAATTTGGATGTCGCTCGTGCTGTTCATCGTCGCGATCGTTTCCATTATTCTGCGCTGGCCGCTTGTCGGCGTGGTATGGAAAGGCCTCAACGGTGAGGACATGGGGTGGCGCACAGTGCCACGGGCGCGACGCTCCTATGCCTATGCCACCGCCGGATGGGCGACGGTGTTCATCGCCCGTTTTGCGGTGCAACGCGCGCTCTACGATGCCGACGCCACCACAACGCTTGGTATCGTCCGCATTCTCATGGGCTGGCCGTTAACGGGTATTGTCACCCTCCTCACTATCTGGATGGTGCGCCGCGCGAATGCCGCCGTGGAGGAAGCACAGGGCGGCGACACTACGTCGCAGGGCGGCGACAACTCTAAGGAGAAGATCCATGACCGCGACTGATCACAACTCTGCGAAAGATCAGAGCGCCGCTGCTGGAAGCCTGAGCAAAGGGCAGTCATTCGACACCACCATCGAACATATGGGGCACGGCGGTGTCGGAATCGGGGCGGCCCCCGACGGACGCGTGTGCTTCGTCTCGGGTGCCTTCCCCGGCGACCATGTCACGGTGACTGCGACCAAGGTGAAGAAGTCCTTTGTGGAAGCCGCGCTGAGTTCCGTCGTACAACCTGGGCCCTACCGTGTCGAATCTGCGTGCCCGGCCGCGCAGCGTGGCGCCGGCTGTTGTGACTTCGCTGAGCTCGATCCCGCGGCGGAGCCAGACATCAAGGTCGCAGTCTTGCTCGATCAGCTGCGCCGCGTGGCTCACATCGAGGATGCTCCCGACGTCGAGACCATCGATGTGGCACCGCATCGCGGGTGGCGTACGCGGGTGCGGTTGGGCGTCGACAAGCAGGGCCGTGCTGGTCTGCGCAAGCGTGGCTCCACGGAGCTCGTCACCGACGTTGCGTGCAGCCAGCTGATTCCGGGGCTCGTCGACGGCCTAGTGGGGCCTGATGCCCGTACGTTTAATCCAGGTGCAGAGGTAATCGCGGTCATGGATAGCGACGGCAATAGGCACGTCGTGGAAACCCGGAAGGCGCCGCGGGGGCGGCGAATCGAGACCATTCGAGAGGTCATCGAGGCGCCAACTGAGAATGTGGTGCAGCGTGCCGACGGCCACGAGTTCCGCTTCCCGCCCACCGCTTTTTGGCAGGCGCACGTCGGAGCACCGGACGTTTACACCAGCCTTGCACGCGAGTGGCTCGGCGCAGAAGGCCACGGGAACGGCGGTGAACCTGAGGCAGCGGACGAGTCCGCTGTACATGCAGTGGCCTGGGATCTGTATGGCGGCGTTGGCCTGTTCGTTCCCGCGCTCGCAGAGGCCACCGCACCCCAGGGCGGGCACACAACCGTGTATTCCGTCGATTATTCGCCCGCAGCAGCGGCGCCGCAGCCGGGGCTCGCAGGCATTGACGTGCACTTCCGCACCGTCAAGGTGGAGCAGGTGGCCAGCCAGCTTCCGCAGCCGGCGTCGGTGATTTTGGATCCGCCGCGTACCGGTGCTGGCAACGACGTGGTGGCCGCTGTCGCCGCGGCAAAGCCGCAACGCATCCTGCATATCGGTTGCGATCCCGCTACGTTCGCCCGGGACTTGGCTGCTTGGTCGGAGCATGGTTACCGCGCGAAGCACCTCGCCATGGTGAATGCTTTCCCCGGGACGCATCACTTTGAAACCCTGGCTCTCCTGGTTCCACTGGCCTAGGGCGCACAGGGGGCGCCGCGGGAGTGGTCGGGCAATGATTGACGCGTCACGCGTGTCAACGGGTACGGTGGTAAAGAAGAAAACGATCGATGAAGGGGTTTAAGGCAAGCTCTATGGGCATTCTGGATTCCATTCAATCACCAGGCGATCTTAAAGCCCTGAGCAAGACGCAACTGGTTGAGCTCGCGGCGGATATCCGTCAGCGCCTTATTGAGAAGGTGTCCGCTACAGGCGGCCACCTAGGCCCTAACCTGGGCGTCGTGGAGCTCACGGTGGCGATCCATCGCGTCTTCGATTCCCCGCGGGATCCCATCGTCTTCGACACGTCACACCAGTCCTACGTGCACAAAATGCTCACGGGCCGCGCCTCCCAATTCGATACGCTGCGTCAGAAAGGCGGTTTGTCCGGCTACACGGACCGCGCAGAGTCAGAACACGATTGGACCGAATCCTCGCACGCCTCGGCAGCGCTATCCACGGTGGACGGGCTCTCCAAGGCTTTCAAGATTCGGGGTGAATCCCACCGCAATGCCGTGGCGGTCGTGGGCGATGGCGCCCTTACCGGCGGCATGTGCTGGGAAGCCCTCAACAACATTTCTGCCGACAAGGACCGCAACGTTGTCATCATCGTTAATGACAATGGGCGTTCCTATTCGCCGACCATCGGCGGCCTCTCAGAGAATCTGGGGCGCATTCGTGCGCAGCACGGCTACGACGAGTTCATGGCGCTGGGCAAGAAGCGCCTCAAGTCCATGGGCTGGGTAGGCGAGCGCACCTTTGATGCATTGCACGCGGTCAAGGAGGGTGTGAAGTCGACCGTCATGCCCACGGAGATGTTCCCGGAGCTGGGTATCAAGTACATTGGCCCGATTAACGGCCACGACATTGAGGCAGTTGTGCGGGCGCTGAGCTACGCCCGCGACTATGACGGTCCCATCATCGTGCACACGGTCACCGAGAAGGGGCATGGCTTTGCTCCTGCGGTCAACGAGCCGAAGGACCAGATGCACTCCACCGGCGCCATCGACCCGGTCACCGGTGTATCCAAGGGACAGAAGCAACCGGGGTGGACTGCGGCGTTCTCGGAAGAATTGATCAAGGCCGGCCACGCCCGCGAGGACATCGTCGCCATTACTGCCGCCATGGCTGGGCCGACGGGGCTAACTCCCTTCCAAGAGGAGTTCCCGGAGCGCTTCTTTGATGTCGGCATCGCTGAGCAGCATGCCATGGCTTCTGCATCCGGTCTGGCGCTGGCCGGGATGCACCCGGTGGTGGCGGTGTACTCTACGTTCCTCAACCGTGCGGTGGACCAAGTCATCATGGACATTGCGCTGCTCAAGCTGCCAGTGACCATTGTCCTCGACCGCGCCGGTGTCACGGGCTCTGATGGTGCTTCACACAACGGTGTGTGGGATATGGCGCTCATGAGCATCGTTCCCGGCATGCGCATCGCCGCCCCGCGCGATGGTGCCCGCCTGCGGGAACTCTTTAACGAAGCCATCGCAATCGAGGATGGCCCGACCGTGGTGCGCTTCCCCAAGGGCAACCTCCTTGATGACCGCGACGAACTCAAGCGGCTCGATGACGGGGTAGACATCCTGAGCTATTCCGATGCCGCTGCTTCTGCGGAGGAAGCTACTGATGTGCTTATCGTCGCCGTCGGTGCCATGAGCGCGCGTTCCCTGGGTGCAGCTGAGCTGCTCGAAGCCCAAGGCTTCAACGTGACCGTCGTGGACCCGCGCTGGCCGGTACCGGTACCGCAATCCATCATCGCGTTGGCGGCCGATCACGATCTCGTGGTGACGGTGGAGGATGGCATCCTGCGGGGCGGTGTGGGGTCCATGGTGGCCGAGGCCCTCGACGCCGCCGATGTGGACACTCCAGTACACAGGCTCGGCGTACCCGGCTGCTTCCCCAAGCATGCCAGCCGTGGAGAAATCCTCGAGGACTTTGGCTTGACCCCGGAAGGCATTGCGAACTCAGTGCGTGAGTGGGTAGCTGCACGCGATGCTGAGGAGTCTGCTAAGAGCGCGGGCGAGTAGGGCGCATCCGGGCTAACCCGCGCTGCAGGAGCGGCGTGGCCAGTTCGACTTGCCAGTCGCGCGCGCCCTGGGAGCGCAGGAAATCGGGGATATCGGCATCTTCCGCGATCTCCCCCGCGACGCCGCCTTCTGGCCCGAACGCTGCCCACACCGCTGTACGTATCAGACTGGGTTTGAGGATCAATTCGTAGCTCATGCGCAGTTCGTCACCGAGGTCCTCGAAGTCATGGCGGATCTCGCAGTAGAGCTGCCACAGCTCGGGAAAATCCCGGTTAAATACTGATTTGGAGGGCACCGGGCGGGGGCTGCGCAGCGGCTTTGGCCACTCCTGGCGCGGGCTATCCAGCGCAGTCGTGACGGCATCGAGCCAGCGCAACGTAGCCCCACCGCGGCGGCGGGGGAAACCTTTAATCTGATTGATGTCGTGCGGGGTGCGAGGCACGCGGCGCGCTATGTCCACGAGCACGCGGTGCGGCAGCACCCGGTTGGGGGCGATGTCCTGGGAACGTGCGATGGATTCGCGGCGTTGCCACAACTCGCGAGCCACGGCGAGCTGTTCGCGTGTGCGTAGCGAAGACACACCTTTCAGCTCCCGCCACGTTCGAGGCTCAGGGCCGGTAATCCCGGCATGCTCGTCGACGATCCGGTCGAATTCTTCAAAGGCCCAGTCGAGTTTGTCTTCTTCCGCAAGGATGTCTCGCAACGTCACAGCAAGTTCGTTGAGCAGCTCCACGTCGAGCGCCGCGTAGTTGCGCCATGTCCGGGGAATGGGGGTTTGGGACCAATCGGAATCGCCGTAACCCTTTTCCAGTTCGACGTCGAACAGCTCCAGCACCATCGCCCCCAGGTTGGGATGCGCAAAACCAGCGAAGCGGGCGGCAAGCTCGGTATCGAACAGTGTTCCGGGGTGTAGCCCTAGCCAGGCCAGACAGGGGAGATCGGAAGGAGCGGCGTGGACTACCCAGTCCTGGCCGTTGAGCACCGGCGCTAGCGCGGAACTCAGTTCATGCCGACGATTCTCCGGGGCAAACAAAAGCGTGCCTGCGCCTTCCCGGCGAATTTGCACTAGAAAGGCGCGGTCATCGAAGCGGTAGGCCGACGCGCGTTCGGTATCAATTGCGAAGGGTCCAGTCCCCGCGGCCAGGCGCGCAGCACCCGCCTGGAACTCACGGGGAGAAAGCAGGACTTTTGGCGTGCCGTCGACGGGGACCTGGCGCAGTTCGCTCATGTTAGCGCCCGAGCTCGGTGACGCCCTCGGGCGGCAGGCCTGCGACGAGAGAAAGCACTTGTGCAAAAGCCTCGACGTGTGGGGCAAGATCCAGGTCGGCTGCAGTCCAGGACGCGCGCATTTCCAACTGATAGGCGCGCGGAGGGCCTCCGATCTCGCCGAAGCGCACCGAAGCAGTCGAGGTGACAGTACCTCCGAGGTTGGTGTGTGTTGCCTCGCGCACGTCGAGGGATTCGGTGAGCCACTCCCAGGCGACGTCGGGAAGCAGCGGGTCCCCGGCTACGGCATCCTCCAAGTCTGCCTGGATGTAGGCCACCAGGCGCATCGCACCTTCCCAGGCTTCCTCAGCGCCTGGGTCGTGCAACAGGATAAGGCGGCCGAAGGCATCACCCTCAGAGTCGGTGGGGATAGCCTCCTCCTGCTCGTGACGCTCAACCTCCAGGCCAATGGCATGGCTGAACGGGGCCAGTCGCTGCGGGGGTCGGATGGTGCCCAAGGTGATTTCTGGGCGCAGCTGCGCAGCGTGGAGGGACTCGACGGCCTCCGTGAAGGCAGCCGGAGTGCTCGGTTCTGCGGGGCGCGATTCGGCGGGAGAGGCGGCGGCGCGATCGTGCAGGTTGGTCGGTGCCCCTGCAAGGTTGCGCGAAGAAACGTCGGAATTGCTCACGGGGATCAAGGTATAAGCTCCGCCCGTGTGGCGGTGGAAGGCGCGCCGAAAGGCTAGTGGCGCGCGAGGGCGTCTCCAACTTATGATGGATAAGAAACTTTGTCGGTTGAAAAAAGGAGAGAGGCATGTCGAAGGTCAACTTCGCCGAGCTCAACAAGGTCCAGCGCTACTCGCAGCACGCGGTGTTCCAGGTCATCCCGGGGGCGCTGGGCACTGAGCGCGAGGAGATCGTCGCGCAGGCGCAGAAGTTCTTCTCTGAGCTCGAGGAAGCAGGCGTGGTTACCGTGCGCGGTATCTACGATCTGTCCGGAATGCGGGAGAGCGCTGACTTCATGATCTGGTGGCACGCTGAGGAATTCGCCGACATCCAGAAGGCCTTCGCGGACTTCCGCCGCGAGACCGTCCTGGGCCAGGTCTCCGAGGTGACGTGGGTAGGAAATGCCTTGCACCGCCCAGCGGAGTTCAACAAGTCCCACCTGCCGTCCTTCATTATGGGCGAAGAGCCCGGCGAGTGGATTTCCGTTTACCCCTTCGTGCGCTCTTACGACTGGTACACCATGGACGAGGAAAAGCGCCGCCGCATCCTCATGGAGCACGGCATGCAGGCGCGTGATTATCCGGACGTGCGCGCGAACACCGTGCCGGCCTTCGCGCTGGGTGACTACGAGTGGATCCTGGCCTTTGAGGCCCCGGAGCTGCACCGCATCGTGGATCTGATGTACCTCATGCGCTACACCGAGGCGCGCCACCACGTGCGCGAGGAGATTCCCTTCCACACCGGTCGCCGCGTGAAGGATGTGGCTGAGCTCATCGCGATTTTGCCTTAAAGGGTCGTTATAGCGCCGGAAGCCGGTTGAGGGTTTAGTCCTCGACCGGCTTTTCTTCTAGGTTGAGGCAGATGGAATTGATGCAGTAGCGCAGGTCCGTCGGCGTATCGTATCCCTCGCCTTCGAAGACGTGGCCTAGGTGGGACTCGCAGTTGGCGCACAGCACTTCAATGCGGCGCATGCCCAGTGAATTGTCCTCGCGCTCAATGACGGCGTTGCCAGCCAAAGGGGAGAAGAAGGACGGCCATCCGCAGTGCGATTCAAACTTTTCCGTGGAGCGGAAGAGCTCGGCGCCGCAGGCTCGGCAGGTGTACACGCCTTCGGTGGTGGTGTTGGTGTATTCGCCGACGTGCGGTGCCTCGGTGCCGGCCTCGCGCAGGACGTGGTACTCCTCAGGGCTTAGGCGCTGGCGCCATTCGGTATCGGCAATGAGCTTGAAATCAGTCATGCGGGAATCTTATCGCTCGACTGAGCTTGCCGGCTAGCCCCTCGTTCCGCGCTCCACCAGCCGGCCACGGAGGCAGCGGTCACGACGATGAGCAGGCCCCACCCGATGGTGGCGATGAACACGCTCATCCAGTGTGCGGCGGTGGGCATGCTTGTCGACGTCCACTCGAGCGGCGCCAAGAATAAAAATGCCGCGAGCCATGCTCCCCACGAATGGAACACTGAGCGGCCCAGCACCACCGTAAACAGCATGGGGATAAGCCACATGGAGTAGTACTGCTGTCCCAAGGAGGAAAGGAAGAAGATCCCGACCATGATGGCGCCACTGGTGCTCAGCGCCCAGAAGGTCGGCGCGCTGTCGCGCCAGTGCAGCAGACCGAGGATCGCCACTGCGGCTAGCGCCGCGAAAAGGATCCAGATGGGGTAGTAGATGACGCCGGGGAGATCGAAGTAAGCGCGCACACCCGGCCATGAGGCGTTGGCATAGTCGCGCGTGGTGGACAGGTAAGGAAGAAGGTTGGCGCGGAAGCCCTCCACGCCGGGGACGAACGGCCAAGCTGCAAGGTTGGCTACCAGCGGTACAGCCACACCCAAGCCTAAGATGAGCCAGCGCTTGCGCACCAAGGCGAGGAAGAGCAGCGGGGCAAATTGTGGCTTGACCAGAATTGCCAGACCGATGCACAGCCCGGCGGCCCATCCGTGCTTGTCCAACAAGACCAGAAACGCCACCATCGCGAGCAGCAACAAGCCATTGATGTTGGTAAAGACCAACGTGTTGATGACTGATTCGGTAGCGAAGGCAGCGGCGATGCTCACCGGTAACAGCGGGCCCCGCAGGCTGTGACCTACGAAGCGGGTCAGCAGGGCCAAGGCAGCGACGATGGCAGCGGCGTTGGCCAGAATGAAGGCGATGCGCGCGTGTTCCTCAGACACGAGCCCTAAGGGAGATAGCAGGACGGTGGCCCCTGGGTTATACAGGTAGAGCGGTTCCACGAAGGAATAGTTCTGTTCATAAACCGGGTTGCCTTCCCACAACCTCCGGATCGCGTGGTAGACGGTGCCGAAGTCATCAGTCACCGAGCCGTTAACAGCGAGCACGAACACGCGATGAAGGACTAAGACGATGGCGGCGGGCCACGCGGCGGCCGTCCACAGTCGCGCGGAAGCTGGGAATGAGGGAGCCGGAGAAGTCACGGCAGCAAAGTTTACGGGGTTTGTGCGCGCCGGTAGCGCAGAAACACCGTGCTGTCGACGGTGTCGATGTTCTCCAGCTCGAGCTTGAGTGCGGGGGAGGTGGCCTCGCCGTCGACGACGGGCTTTTCGACGGAAGGGGAAAGGTGCGGATCGAGCGTCAGATAAAGCTGGTCGACGAGGCTCTCTGCGATAAAGGCGGAATAAACGGATGGGCCACCTTCGCAACTGATGCGGCGCGCGCCTAGAGCGTGAAGAGCTGAAACAGCCTCGCTCATGGTTCCGGTACCTGTGCTGATGACTTCGGCGCCGGCGTCGGCCAAGCGCTGTGCCTCGGGCGAAGACGCGCGCTCTGCCGGGGTAAGCACGATGGGGCCTGCTGCAATGAAATCCTCGAAACCGGCAAAATCGAGGGAGTGGCTAAGCACGGCGAGGCGCGTGCTTGTCGACGGCCCATATTCCTCCGCCTTCACCGTGGCTGAGCCGACGACGGCAATATCGGCCCACTCGCGTAAAGCCGCCAAGAGCTCGGCGTCAGTGTCGTTACCCATGGGACCGGAAGTGCCATCGATGGTGGCGGAGCCGTGGAGCGTACTCACCGCAATCAAGCGGATTCCTTCTCGGTCTGGCCCCAGTAGGCGTTCTATCAGCGCAGTGTCACTCATGGCGCCCCACGGTACCGCAAAGGGTGGCTACTGCCTGGGGAAGTGGATCTCATGCCATTAGGCGCGCTGGAGCCGCCAAGCGCTGAAGCGCAGCGCGCAGGCTCCCCAATGGAGCAATAAGAGCACCAAGAGAACGAAGGACAACCGGTGCCAGCCTTCATCCCATGAACCTAGGCACAGTGTTCCGACCGGGAAGGTCGAGCCCCACCAGCCGGGGCTGTAGGGAGTCCACTCGAAGACCGCTCGGTAGAAGCAGTACATTGCGAATGCGACGCAGGGTGCTCCAATCGTGAACATGATGATGCCGTAGAGGTGGGCGTCAAAAAGCAGTGTCGAGGCTGCCGTTGACTGTCCAACCACGCCGAGCGGGATCCACGCTGTACCTGCAGCTGCCCCGCGCGGCCTTTCTCGGCGTTGTACAAGGGACCAGTAACAGTAGACGAATAGTGGAATTGCGGTGATGAACGTGAGGAAGAAGCATAACTCGCCGGCAAAGTGGTAGAACTGCCCGTGGTTCATAGCCAACTGACCTGCGGAGGTCGCCGCCACCATGGGGGAAACCAGCGCTAGGCCCCATGGAAAAGCGGGCTTGTCGTAGAGGCGCGGCTGTTTGAACAACCCCCATAGCTGCCACAAACAGACCACCACCGATAGCGGTGCACCAATCCACCAACTCGCCAACTGGAAGGCATTGCTTCCAGTCAACGCGGTCCATGCCGAGCCGCACGCCAGCAGCCCCATCGTGTACATGCCCCAAGCCGCCATGTTCTGGTGCCGGGGAGGCTCATTCTTCGTCCCCGCGGTAAAAATCACCAGCAGCACCGCTGCGATAAAAGCGAAGACGAACTGCGCTACGCCTAAACCATGCAACCCCGACAAAGTCGATGCAATCGAGGTACCCATCAAGGCACCGGCCCAGGCCGGGCCACACTTTGGCAACCGCACAAAATCACCCTATTCCTGCACTTGTTGCTATTGAACCCTTATGGAGCAATCGGATAAGTGTGCGAGGGGGACAGGTTCAATGTCATGCAGGCTTGTGTAACCGTGCCGTGTCCCCAACGCGTTGAGGTTTTCGTCTAGCCCTTGTGGCCAAGATGAGGCACAATGAGAAAACGCCCCCGCGAGAAACCATTAATGTAGATTTATAATCCACATAGTATCCACGCGAAGGCTTGTGCCACATGCTGCAAGTCTCTGGCCTGCAGTTATGATGGTGGTTCTAGCTGGGATTGAACCAGCGACCTTTCCGGTGTGAACGGAACGCTCTCCCACTGAGCTATAGAACCTCGGTGCAGCACTTAAGGTACACCGCGCGTGTGGTAACCCCCTAATCGTCCAGCTCAAACGCGCTTTAAACTGTCTGTGTGGGTGTTAGTGTCGTGGTGGGGTCGGTCCAGGGCTTCCTGTTGCCATCGCTGCCGCTCGCTGTAACCGCAGTCTCAATCACACTGATGTAATCCGCAGGCTTTGGGGAGTCTGGGGATTAGTGCCGTGGGCTGCGGATTTGGAAACTACGGCGGCGCACGATAAAGTTTCTTCTCGCACCACGGCATACCGGCCGGGAACGTGCAATGCGGATGTAGCGCAGTTGGTAGCGCATCACCTTGCCAAGGTGAGGGTCGCGAGTTCGAGTCTCGTCATCCGCTCCAAGACTTTCTTGACGCCAAACTTTTGGCATAAGTGAGTGGAGGGTCTTGATAAATGCATAAGCGCGATTAGCTCAGTGGGAGAGCGCTTCCCTGACACGGAAGAGGTCACTGGTTCAATCCCAGTATCGCGCACAAGGACTTTGTCCTAGAAACCGGGCCTGGTTTCGAATGCGGATGTAGCGCAGTTGGTAGCGCATCACCTTGCCAAGGTGAGGGTCGCGAGTTCGAGTCTCGTCATCCGCTCCAGCACATGTAGTGTGTGAGGCGGTATCGCCACGGTGGAATGGCCGAGTGGTGAGGCAACGGTCTGCAAAACCGTGCACACGGGTTCGATTCCCGTTTCCACCTCAAATGCTGGCGCCCAAACAGGGCGCTGCGAGCGCGTTTAGCTCAGCGGGAGAGCGCTTCCCTGACACGGAAGAGGTCACTGGTTCAATCCCAGTATCGCGCACAGGGTTTCCATTTGGAGCCCGCGACGAGCGAGAGCTCGTCACGCGGATGTAGCGCAGTTGGTAGCGCATCACCTTGCCAAGGTGAGGGTCGCGAGTTCGAGTCTCGTCATCCGCTCCGGCGAAAGTGCCCCTCCGCCATGGAGGGGCACTTTTTCAATTTCTTCGCCCTTGCGTTTGGGGGTAAGGTTTTGCCTGGGTTCGGGGCCATTCACGGTAGATAGTGGCACAAAATCGCAGATTTTTGAGGCCTTGTTTACCGTGAGCGCTCAGGTTGGATAAGTTTGCCCGGGAGGTTGCCTGGGAGATGTCCAGGTTTGAGGTGGGGGCGTGTTGGAAGGGGACTTTTCCCCGTCGGTGGCCGAGCTTTTCGCCAGCCATTTATGATGTTTCTCACAGACTTGTCATCTCAAAGAAATGGACATCATGAGAGCATTCGCCCCGTTTTTGCCTTCCAGGCAGAGCGCAGTACGCACCTTTTTCGCCGTTTTCGCCGTTGCGCTTCTCGCATCTCTTAGCACGATAGCCGTGCCAGCGTTTGCACAGAATCCCACGGGCGTCACGCGCAGTGAAGAGCCTAGTTCGGCGTCCGCGGCTGACTCCGAGTCTGCACCGAGTGGAGATTCAGCAGAGGCACAGAGCGGTGCGACGATGCTTGTGCTCGACTCCTCGGGCTCTATGAATGTCCAGGATGCTGGCGGGCAGACCCGCCTTGATGCCGCGAAGGACGCAACGAAGAAGTTCGTCTCCGAACTCGGCGGCACCATTCCGTTGGGACTCGTCACGTATGGTGGCACGGTCGACGAAGCCCCTGAGAATCAGGAAGCCGGATGCCGTGATATCCACGTGGTGAGTGGGCCTAAGGAGGACGTGGGGGATTCTTTCACTGGGCCAATCGATGACCTTCAAGCTAAGGGCTATACCCCGATTGGTGATTCCCTGAAGAAGGCCGCCGAAGAGCTAGGCGGTCAGCACGGGACGATCGTCTTGGTATCGGACGGCATTGATACCTGTGCGCCGCCGCCAGTATGTGAAGTAGCCAAGGAACTCCACGACCAAGGTATCGACCTTGTCATCAACACCATCGGCTTCAATGTCGACGAGGAAGCTCGCAAGGAGCTTTCCTGCATCGCAGATGCCGCCGGCGGCGAGTATCTCGACGCCGGGGACGCAGATTCACTGGCAGCGATGATTAAGAAGGCAGCAGGGCGCGCCGCAGACATTTACAAATCCGATGTCGAGCAGATTGAAGGCAGCGAAGATATTAGCCAACCAACGCAGCTTCCTCGCTGGGAATCCGGAGAGGACTTCATCTTCCGTGCGCAACTGGAGCCGCCGACTAACGGCGGCGAGGATACTCACAAGGATTTTCACGCTGAGTCATGGTCTATTCCCGTCAAGCCTGGGGAGCGCTATGTAGCGACGATGTACAAGACTTTGGACGGCGCGGTGGTGAGGCCGCGAAGTCTCGGAATGAAGGTTTTCTTCGGTGACGGTGCCGAGCCACCAACCGGAAATCATGGCGGTGAACAAGGCTCCATTGAGTGCACAGCCGATCAGGACTCTTTCCATACTTCCATTCGCTCAGATGCTTTGCCTAGCGCGAGTGCCTTTACCCGGGAGATGGGCTCCGAGAAATGCCCTGACGATGAAATCGTCTTAACCGCGATGCGAGCGATGACCTATAAGGCCGATGAGCCTCTAGATGTGGAGATCCTTGTTCGTCGAATCGACCCAGTGACCAACATTGATGACCTAGTCAGCGGGCTGGACAGCGAAATAGAGGGAGAACTTCACGCCAATTTTGAAGGAGCAGAGAAGGTCCGCGCGGCCAGCTGGTTCGCCGATGCCATTGAGCTGGAAAGCGGAAACACCATCGAGACCGACATCGTGCTCGGTGAGGCGCAAGTCTTCAAAGTTCCCATGAAGGAAGGTCAGCAGCTAGCCGCTGCCCTAAAGGTGGGGGAGGTCTCCGATGAGGATGCTTTACAGTACACGCACATGAATGTGGAGATCCTCAACCCCGTGCGGGAGCGTGCCGGTAAGAGTGAATCCATGACGTGGCCAAAGGAAGGCGATGAAGCCAGTACCCACTCGGAGAGTCCGACAGCCTATACGAATCGCTTCGGTGACAGTGCCCCCAACGGAGCGCAAGCTCGCGCCAACTGGCTAGAGGGTGACTACTATGTCCTAGTTACTCTGGATGCGGGATCGGATTCCAATAAAGAAGATGACGTGCTTAACGGCAAGCGAGCCACGATGAAGTACGCCCTCACCACCAAGGTCTTGGGAGACCCAATCCAAGGTCCCATCTATGAGCCGGTTAAGGACGAGACTGAGGCCCCAAAGAGCGATGAAGAAGGAGCGAAAGACAAGACGGACCAAGCAGCAAGCGCCGACGAGGATAAAGGCTTGGGTCTTGGCACCCTAGGTTTTCTCTTGGCCGCAGCCTTGGGCATCATTGCGCTTGCCGTCATCATCTTGGTGGTCATCCTTCTTCGTGGCCGCAGCCGCTAGCGTTACCTGCGGGAAGTGCGGCAGAATCCACGCTTGCGTAGGCATAGGGAACTTTTCTATCGCGTGCAACGACTACTTGATAACCCCACGCACTCCACGTGGGGTTAAGGATTGGCTAGGAGATCCCTCCCAGCGATAGGATGAGGGAACCTTCAATCAAAAGTTTCATCACGCCATCAAGGAGTCATCCAAGAAATGCAGTTGCGTCAGGTCACCACAGTAGTCGCCGCTGGGGCCGTGAGCCTCGTGATTGGGCTGTCCGCGCCACTAGCCGCGGCACATGACTCAGTCATTGGCGGCAACGTGGTGGGTGACGCACCGCTGGAAGAATTCCCCCGTGAAATCACGCTGGAGTTCTCTGGCATTCCTCGGGATGACTTCAACACTTTCGCCGTGAGCGACACAACCTCCGGCGACGTGCTCTTTGATGCCACACCCACCATTGACGGACGAAACCTCACCATTGAGGTTCCCCAGGACATCGAACCTGGTGACGGCGAATACCAAGTAGGTTTTCGCATTACCTCCTCCGATGGTCACTCCACACTCGGCTCGGTGCCGTTCAGCGTAGCTTCCGGTGCTGCCGGAGGGGAGGCAGGCAATGGGTCGTCTGGAGCCTCTGGCCAAAGTGACGCGGATGCTGCCGCGGAAGACGGCGGTGCAGAGGACTCCCAGGACCCCCTGAGCTCCCTGCCCGCAGCTGCTAAATGGATCATTGGTATCGGGGCAGTTCTCGTCGTCGGTGCGGCAGTCTTCGCCTTCGGGGCGAAAACACGTCGCTCCGATGGCGCAGGCTAGGCCACACAGGGCCTCGATGACGCGCGAGCCAATCCACCTCATCCCCTTCAGGTAATTACTCCAGAAAGGCATGTTCCATGCTGAAATCCCGTTCTTTCTTCCGTACCTCCGTAGTTGCTATCGCGGCTGTCAGCCTCACCTTGGCTGGTTGCTCGCCGAGCGAGGAGGACTCGACAGCTACCGCGACGAGCACCGCGGCCAGCGCTGACAGCAGCGCAGAGAAGGGTGCGGAAACCAGCACGTCGGCTTCTTCCTCCGCTGAGTCTGGCGTAACTTTCGAGGATGCTGTCGTGCGCGCCATGGAGAAGGACTCCGATATGACCGCTATCTTCGGCACGCTCCACAACAACACGGACAAGGACATCAACGTAGTTGGCTTCAGCTCTTCGGTGAAGGCGAAGCACTACGAGATCCATGAGGTTGTCGATGGCGTCATGCAGGAGAAGGAAGGCGGCTTCGATATTCCCGCTGGCGAATCCCTCGAGCTCGCGCCGGGTGGCTTCCACTTCATGCTGATGGGCGTGACCGAGCCCGTCATGGCCGGTGAGACCGCAACCCTGACGCTGGAGCTTGCCGACGGCTCCACGATCGAGCTCGGCGATATCCCGGTGCGCACCATTGGTGCCGGCGATGAAGACTACGGCGACATGGGCCACATGAACCACGGCGATATGGACCACGGATCCATGGATCATGGTGAGCGCATGGACCACTCGGACTCCGCAGACATGTCTGACATGAAGAAGGAAGAGCACGAGCACTAGAAACCAGCGTGCTCCGGGCCAAGGTAGGAAAGAAATCGGTTCTCACGAGATAGGGAGATATCAAAGATGAGCGGGTTCGCGGAACCTGTCAGCCGGCGTGGACTGCTCGCCGGAAGCGCTGTGGCGGCAAGCGCGGTAGCGCTTGCAAGCTGTGCGAAAGGGGATGAATCTGGACAGGCATCTGCGGATGCCTCCGCGGATGCCTCTCGCGCAGCGCAGGCTGGGGACGCCGGAAGCACCGGCCCGGAAAACCGCGAGGAGACCATGGGTGGCGATATCGTCGCCTTCGACGGCAAGCACCAAGCAGGCATCCAAACTCCGGTCCAGGCGCACGTGGAGCTGGTGGGCTTTAACCTCAAGAAGGACACCACCGCTCGCGGCGCGGCCGCGTTGATGCGCCTGTGGACGGAGGATGCCCGTCGCCTCTGCACCGGTGAGAACCCGTTGGGCAGCCTCGAACCCGAATTGTCTACCACCCCAGCAAACCTCACCGTCACGTGCGGTTGGGGAGAGGGATTCTTCGACACGGTGGACGTCGCCAAGCCCAGCTGGCTGCGCGATATCCAGGCTTTTGACCATGATGACCTCCGCCCGGAATGGGGCCAGACAGATATCGTCCTGCAGATCTGTAGCGATGATCCTTTCACTGCCGCCTTCGTGTTGCGGCATATGACCCGTGCGGGCAAAGATTACGCCGACGTTGCGTGGATCCAGCAGGGATTCAGCCATGCCTATGGATCTGCACCGAAGGGTGTTACTCCCCGCAACCTCTTCGGGCAAAAGGACGGAACGGTTAATCCCCGAAGCGAGGAAGACTTCAACGAGCAGGTGTGGATCGAAGACGGCCCCTTCGCCGGCGGCAGCGCCATGGTGGTACGCCGCATCCACATGAACCTGGACACATGGGAGCAGCTTGATCGCGCAGCACGTGAGAACTCGACTGGGCGCACTCTCGATACCGGAGCTCCTATAGGTGCTAACGACGAGTTCGACCCGGTGGATTTGGACGCCCGCAACGAGTTTGGGCTCAAAGCCATTGATGAGAACTCTCATGTCGCCAGAGCGCATCCGCCGGCGGAGCATCCAGAGCAAAAACTGTTGCGTCGCCCGTATAACTACAACCTGCCGCCGACTCCGGAGACCACCCAGCGCGGTGAGCTCAGCAACGCCGGGTTGATCTTTATTTGCTACCAGAAGGACCCTACGACCCAGTTCGAGCCTATTCAGGCGCGCCTTGACGAAGCTGATCGGCTCAACGAGTGGATCACCCACATTGGTTCGGCCGTGTACTTCATGCCAGCCGGAACTGAAGGCGAAACCTTCTGGGGCGAGTCGCTCATACGCAGTTAAGAGGGGTAGACTAAGCCGCTGTAACTTTCTCGATGAGTGCTGCTCGGCCAGGTATGTCGAGCGGCGCGTGAGCGCAAAGGAGCGCACCAAGTCATGGCGGAAATGATTCCAGCAGTCCCGGTGAACTACGACCCGATCACGGTCCCGGCCGGGACTGCCGTGGGAGCAGCGATGCGCGAGCATGAGCTGCCCAACAAGGGCCCCGAAGCAGTTGTCGTCGTCCGCGGCGCCGACGGCACCCTCTACGACCTTTCCCACACCCCGGACACGGACGCCGAGTTCACCCCGGTTGCTGCCTGCGAAGAAGATGGCCGCGCTGTTATCCGCCACTCCTGCGGACACGTCATGGCCCAGGCAGTACAGGCGGAATTCCCCGGCACCAAGCTGGGCATTGGCCCGGCCATCGAGAATGGCTTCTACTTCGACTTCCAGACCGCTGAGCCCTTCACCCCAGAGGACCTCAAGGCCATTGAGAAGCGTATGAAGAAGATCATCAAGGGCGGCCAGCGCTTCGAGCGCCACGTCTATGCCACCACCGAGGAGGCTGAGGCGGCATTGGCCAACGAGCCCTTCAAACTGGAGCTGGTCCAGGACAAGGGCAACGTGGACCCAGATTCCGATGAGGCCGCCGAGGTGGGTGCCGGAGATCTGACCCACTATGACAACGTCAACCCGCGCACCGGCGAGGTGGAGTGGTTCGATCTCTGCCGCGGCCCGCACGTGCCGACCACCAAGTACATCCCGGCATTCACCCTGACGCGTTCCTCTGCTGCCTACTGGCGCGGTGACCAGTCTAAGGCTGGTTTGCAGCGCATTTATGGCACCGCCTTCGAATCCAAGGAGGCCCTGGAGTCCTACAAGACCATGGTGGAAGAGGCCGAAAAGCGTGACCACCGCCGCTTGGGTGCTGAGCTGGACCTATTCTCCTTCCCGGATGAGATTGGTTCCGGTTTCCCCGTCTTCCACCCCAATGGCGCTACCGTTCGCATGGAGATGGAGGAGCACTCCCGCCGTCGCCACATCGCGGATGGCTACTCCTTCGTGTCCACCCCGCACCTGACCAAGGGTGATCTTTTCAAGAAGTCTGGCCACCTGGATTTCTACGCGGATGGTATGTTCCCGCCGATGCAGCTCGACGGTGAGTGGGATGAGGACGGCAACTGCACCAAGCAGCCGCAGGACTACTACGCCAAGCCGATGAACTGCCCAATGCACAACCTCATCTTCGCCTCCCGCGGCCGTTCCTACCGCGAGTTGCCGCTGCGCCTCTTCGAGTTCGGAACGGTCTACCGCTACGAAAAGTCCGGCGTTATCCACGGCCTGACCCGCGCTCGCGGCTTTACCCAGGATGACTCGCACATTTACTGCACCCCGGAGCAGCTCGAAGAAGAGTTGACCAAGGTTCTGGAGTTCATCATTTCCTTGCTCAAGGACTACGGCCTGGATGACTTCTACCTTGAGCTGTCCACCAAGGACCCGAACAAGTACGTTGGCTCGGATGAGATCTGGGAGCGCTCGACGGCCATCCTGCAGTCGGTGGCGGAGAAGTCCGGCCTTGAGCTGGTCCCGGACCCGGCAGGCGCGGCCTTCTACGGCCCGAAGATTTCCGTTCAGGCTCGCGATGCCATCGGCCGTACCTGGCAGATGTCCACCGTGCAGCTGGACTTCAACCTGCCTGAGCGCTTCGAGCTCGAGTACACGGCGTCGGATGGCTCCAAGCAGCGCCCGATCATGATTCACCGTGCCCTCTTCGGCTCCATCGAGCGTTTCTTTGGCGTGCTCCTAGAGCACTACGCGGGTGCATTCCCGGCGTGGCTGGCCCCGCACCAGGTGGTGGGCATTCCAGTCGCTGATACCTTTGCCCCGCACCTCGAGGAAGTTTGTGCGCAGCTGCGCGCACGCGGCCTGCGCGCTGACGTGGATACCTCCGATGACCGCATGCAGAAGAAGATCCGTAACCACACCACCGGCAAGGTGCCATTCATGCTCCTGGCCGGTGAGCGTGACGTCGAAGCGGGTGCGGTCTCCTTCCGCTTCCTCGACGGCACCCAGGTCAACGGTGTGCCGGTCGAGGCGGCAATCAACGTCATCGAGGCGTGGGTTCGTGAGCGCAATAACGAACAACCGACCAAGGACAGCATCGCCGAGCGCGTCTAGATGCATATGCATCTAGACAGAGGCTAGAAAGGGAGAACATACAGAGTGGCAGAGTACGTCGATACCGGCCTGGGAACGCCCGACCGCTTAGAGCGCCTATGGGCGCCGTACCGCATGAGCTACATCAAGCGTGAGGGCGGCGCCGGCGACGTGCCGAAGAAAGCCCACAATCCGTTCGTGGAGATTCCACAGATGTCGGACGAGGACGGGCTCATCGTTGCCCGCGGCGAGCTTGTCTACTGTGTTCTCAACCTCTATCCCTATAACGCAGGGCACATGATGGTGATCCCATACCGCCAAGAATCTGAGCTGGAAAACCTCACCGAGGAGGAATCCCGTGAGCTCTTCCAGTTTGCCCAAGCAGCTATCCGGGTTCTCAAGAAGGTCTCCGGCCCCGATGCCGTCAACGCTGGATTCAATCTGGGGCGCGCCTCCGGTGGATCGGTGGGGCAGCACCTGCACATGCACATTGTTCCGCGCTGGAGCGGGGACTCTAATTTCATGACTATCGTGGACGGCGTCAAAGTGCTGCCGCAGCTCCTCAAGGACACCCGCTCCCTGCTGGCGCAGGGGTGGGCAGAGCTCGCCGCCGAGGGAATCATCTTAGGAGAAGCGCATGCTTAGTGTTCATGGGCGCAAGCCCGCCGCCGTGGTTGTGGTCCCAGTGGCCAAGCTCTTCCTCAAGATGGGCCTGACCCCCAATATCGTCACCATCGTGGGGACGATTGTCACCATTGCTATCTCGGTCATCCTCATCCCGCTCGACCACCTTTTCGCCGCAGCGCTACTCTCGGGGCTTTTCGCAGCCTTCGACATGCTCGACGGCACCATGGCACGCCTGACTACGGGCGGTTCCAACTTCGGAGCTACTCTCGACGCCTCCTGTGACCGCATTACCGACGGCGCATTGTTCGCAGCGATTGCCTTTTGGATGGTGTACGTCGACAATGCTCACCCGCTTAACTTCGCCGCCTGCATGGTGGTGCTCGTGAGCTCCCAGGTCATTTCCTATGTCAAGGCGCGCGGTGAGGCCTCCGGCTTTAAGATGGTCGGCGGACTCGTCGAGCGCCCCGAGCGCCTGATTCTGGGCCTCGGCGGCGTGGGTCTGGAGGGACTGGGGGTTCCTTATGCCCTAGAAGTCTCGCTCTGGCTCCTAGCTGTCGGTTCTGTCTTCACCATTTACCAGCGCATGCGCCAAGCGGCGCGCCAGGACACTAAAGCGCGTTTCAAGAAGGATCTTTAGCCTAAGTAATCGCTCCGCTCAGCCGGCACCCGACCCCGGCCCGCACAGAAAGGCTTCTCAACCGTGGCTCTAGTGGATCGTGAACGCCTGACGGCCGCCGCGTACATCGCGTGTTGGAAAGTTGTACGTTTTCTCCCACAGCCACTGGCTGCCTGGCTGTTTGAGCGCGGCGCGGATCTGGCCAGCGACAATGGCAAGGGCATGGAGCAGCTGCGCCGCAACCTCAGCCGCGTGGTGGGCGCCGAAAACGTGACGCGCGAGCTGGTGCGTGACTCGATGCGTTCCTACATGCGTTACTGGCTCGAGGCCTTTCGCTTGCCTGCCATCCACTCGGACCCCGAGCTGCAGAAACGCCTATTGGCAGGGCTGCGCGGCAAGGAGCACGCGGACGCCTCCGTGGCATCGGGCCGCGGGGTGATCTTCGCCCTTCCACACTCCGGCAATTGGGACATGGCGGGTGTTTTCTGCGTGGGTCATTATGGCGGATTCACCACCGTGGCCGAGCGCCTAAAACCCGAGGCGCTTTTCGACGCTTTTGTGGACTACCGCGAGAGCCTTGGCTTTACCGTCTTGCCGCTGACCGGCGGAAGTTCCTCGCCTTTTCCGCGTTTGAAAGACACCCTGGAGCGCGGTGGCGTGGTGTGTTTGTTGTCCGAGCGTGACCTCACACGCACTGGTGTGCCGGTAGACTTCATGGGCGAAGAAGCCAACGTTGCCGCAGGCCCCGCCCAACTCGCCATCGAGACGGGAGCGGCCCTCCACGTGGTGCACTCGTGGTTCGATGGTAAGGAATGGGGCTTGTCCGTCAGCCCCGAGGTGGAAGTTACCACTCTTCACGAGACCTGCCAGCGGCTCGCAGAAGGCTTCGCAGAAAACATCCGAGCGCATCCAGAGGATTGGCACATGCTGCAGCCGCATTGGAACGCCGACGTAGAACGTCGGCGGGCGGCGCGCGCGAAGAAATAGAAAGGCAGAACACATCATGCGGATCGGTATCATCTGCCCCTATTCCTTCGACGAACCTGGCGGCGTTCAGGCCCACATCCTTGACTTGGCTACTGTTTTTATTGAACAGGGCCATTATGTGGAGGTGCTGGGGCCGTCGTCGGCAAGCACGCAGGTCCCCAGCTTCGTGCGCAAGGGAGGCTGGGCGGTGCCGATCACCTATAACGGATCTGTGGCCCGCCTGTCCATCGGCCCGCACGTGCGCCGCAACATCAAGCGCTTCATCCGCGAGGGCAACTTCGATATCCTCCACATTCACGAACCGAACTCCCCAAGCTATTCCATGGCAGCCTTGGCACTGGCGCGCGGGCCGATCGTGGCGACGTACCATGCATCCGCCTCCAGTTCTCTCGCGCTGACTCTGGCCAAGCCTTTCCTGCGCCCATATCTGGAAAAGGTCCGGGGTGGGATCGCGGTCTCGGAGATGGCGCGGCGCTGGCAGGTGGAGCAGCTTGGCGGTGACCCGGTGCTTATCCCCAATGGCGTGGATACCTCCGTGTATGCCCGCGAGCGGGAGCGGGCTGAGCGTGAGCGACGCGATTCGGAGATTGAAATTGTGTTTTTGGGACGCCTCGATGAACCGCGCAAGGGGTTGGACATTCTTCTCGAGGCCCTGACGCTCCTCCCAGAGCCCGTCCGCGTGACGGTCATGGGCGGAGGGCATCCGCGAAGCGCCCCAGGGGTTGAATTCGTGGGCCGGGTTAGCGATGCTGAGAAAGCAGCCATCCTCGGGCGCGCCGATATCTATGTGGCTCCCAATACGGGCGGCGAAAGTTTCGGCATCGTCCTCGTTGAGGCGATGGCCGCCGGCTGCGCGGTCGTGGCTTCAGATTTGGAGGCCTTCGCCGCGGTGTGCAACGTCGATTCGGATACACCCGCCGGTGCTTTGTTCCGTAACGGTGATGCCACGGATCTAGCCCGCGTGCTGCACGATGTGGTGAGCGATTCCGGCAAGCGGCACGCCTTGACCGCAGCGGGAATGGAGAGGGCTCGCGAATACGATTGGGACCATGTGGCCGCAGCCGTAATGCGCGTCTATGAAACGGTAGCGGACGGAACAAAGGTGCGTGTGTCTTAAATGCCGATCGAAGTTGTCATCATCCTTGCTCTGGCGATTGTGCTCGGAATGTGGGCCCTGTACACAGCACAGCGGCTCAACTCCCTCCACATCCGCACCGATGCGGCGTTAGCGCAGTTGGAGTCCACGCTCGACCGCCGTGCGGCGGTCGTGAGCGCGCTGGCGCCGGAGCTCGAGGGCATTGCGGCGAGGGCGGAGTCTACCGACCTGGCGCAGGGGAATTTCGATGAGCGTGCCACCCGGGAGCGAGAGTTGTCCGCAGCCATCCAGCAGCGCTTTGAATCACGTCCGGCTTTGCTTGCCGACGCGGAAGGGCGCATTCACCTAGCTCACCGCTTCTACAACGAAGCAGTCAGCGATACTCGTGCGCTGCGGTTGCGCCCCGCTGTCAAGCTGCTGCGCTTGGGGGGAACAGCGAAGCTGCCTGAGTTTTTCGAACTAAGTCAGATCGACATGTGAGCTGCTCGCGCTGCGCGATACTCGAGGCGGTGCCAGTAGAGAGCCAGTACAGCCATCACGAGGATGAGCTGGTTGCGCAGTACGAGGGCATACACCGGGTTGGGGTCCTCACCGACATAGAACCAGATGTAGTCATAGCCATAGGGGTAGATGACGGTTCCCAAAGCCGCTGTTCCCACGGCGAGGACGGCCATGATGGTGCGGACCCCTTTGATATCGGCGGCCCTCTGCCGTTGCCCGGCGGGTGACTTGGGGACGGGGGAGCGAAGCGCCACCGCTAGTATCGGCCCGAGCCACACGATGTACTGCGGGGAGAAGACTTTATTCGTTGCGATGAGAAGCAGAATCGCCGCGATGAAAAAGACCACGGTGGAATGTGGGCTCCAGAACCCCCGTAGAAAGTGCGCGAATGCTACGCCCACGATCCACACGAGGGCCGCGCCCGTCGCGATGGTGCTGATAGCGAGTGCCGTGTCGACGCCGGGACCGGAGATCTCATAGCTCTTCGAGGCCGCGTATCCCATCGTCCACACATTAGGATGGCGATGCGCCTGGTACACGAACCACGTAGCGGCTAGAGACTCAATCTGGAGACCACGCTCACCTTGATACGTCAACGGGGATAGAACCCTATCCACGCTGGTCATCGCTGCTACACCGAGGCACAGGGCAAGAAGGCTTCCAAAGAACGCGGCGAGCCGCCGCCAGGTATCGCGGGAGCTTGCTCTCCCGACGAGCCCGCAGCGAGGACCCCCGGCCACAGCTTCGCGGCGGTGGCCCACGCCAACAAAGCTGAGGCGAGCCGCGGGCGGGTAGCTAGTAGCGCGCCCGCACCGGCAACCAGCAAGGCAGGATAGAGATCGAGCCGCCACGCGAAAACGTGGCCCGCCGCGGTGCCAAAGAACACCCAAAACCATCCGGCGCTATATGCCCCAGGGGTGGAACGGTGATGGCGTAGGAGAAGGGCGAGGAAGGCGCCGTCGGCAAGCAGCACCATTGCCGTAAAGCCGATGGCATAGGCCTCGAAGTCGTCGCCGGTAATCCACGCAAGGAGGACGCTGGGCCAGGTGCCCACCTGGGGATATTCCGTCATGTCACGGGGGTTATCTCCGTATACGCCCGCGAGGTAGTACCGGACATCCCCGAGCGGACCCGTTTCGTTGACCAGTAGGTAGATAAGGAAAAGGCGTGCCAGCACCCATCCAGCCCAGATAGTCGGGACTTTAGCGATTATTTTCAATGGCGGATTCGACGTCGACGGGTGGGCCCAAAAAGAGAAGGATGCTAAACACTACGGCAACGACGAGCAGCGCGATGAGCGCGGTGCGGACGGGGTGGCGCACTGCCTGGGCTAAGAGCTTGTCGAAGAAACTCTGCGGCTCCGCGTCATCGCTAAACCGCCACGGACCAGCAACGAGCCCGCGCCGCGACACCCACAGCGCAAAAGGCAATGCTGCGAAGGGAATCACGGTGACAACCAGGCCCAGGATCCCGATGCCCATTGGCCATCGGTTGTTAATCCACACCAGGGCCGTCATGAGCAAAAAGCACAGGAAGCCAAAGCCGTGGATACCTCCCGCAAGTGGGGTGAGTGCTGCGGTGGTGCCCGAGTACTTGAGGATCATCGAGACGATCAGCAATCCCCACGTGACCATTTCCAGGTAAGCGGCTACGCGGTGCACGCTGTGCGGCGTGGTTGAAGTCATGCGGAATATAGTACGCAACCTCCGGGGGTGGATCAGCACGTGAGTAGGATAGTCGGGGTTAGTGTGGCGGGCGCCATATCGCGGCGAACGCCACAACGCACAAGGAAGGGAGCAAGACATGGCAACGGTGGCCCAGGCGGTCGACCTCGAGCGAATCGGCGACGACGAGTTCCGCGGCCCCGTGGTTCCATCGCTCATTACGCGCACCTTTGGCGGGCAAACCATGGCGCAGGCGCTCCGCGCGGCGCAGCTCACCGTTGACGACAAGTTTGCCCACTCCATGCATTGCTACTTCGTGGGGCCGGGCGATTCTGGCGCTCCCACCACCATCCGGGTCGAGCGGATTAGGGATGGCCGCTCTTTTGCGCATCGACACGTGCGGGTCTTTCAAAACGATCGCTTGATCTTCATGCTCAGCGCTGGTTTCCAAGCGCCAGGGGACAGTGGCCCTGAGCACCAAGCAGACATGCCGCAGGTGCCGCCACCGGAGAGTATTAAGGACTCGCCCTATTCCACCCGAATCATCTTGAAAGAGTGGGAAGACTGGGATGTGCGGCTTGTCCCGGATGCGGACCGCGACGCGATTGCCGCGGAAACCACCGGAGCCGGGTTTAGGAATATTTGGTTCCGTAACACTGGTGACTTTCTTACCACTGCCGACCAGTCCCTCCACCAGGCGGCGCTGCTGTATATGTCGGACATGACGCTGATTCGTACAGCATTGCTTCCGCACCAGGGCGAGAGGATTCAGCTAGCCAGCCTGGACCATTCTCTGTGGTTCTTGCGGCCAGTTCGAGTGGATGAGTGGATGTTGTATTCGCAGTCCAGTCCGTCAGCACAAACGGGGACGGGGCTCGCAGAGGGCAAGATTTTCAATCAGCGCGGCGAGCTACTGGCCGTGGCGATGCAGGAGGGCCTGACGCGTATCCTGCACCCGGACGCCGAAGGCTCAAGTGCCAACGGGAATTGGCAAAACGTCTAGCCCCCGGGGTCAGCAACACGGCGTGCGAGACCTACGCGCGGACCCCTGTTCCTGTGGATACAGGACAAGGCCGTATAATTGCAGCAGTTTCTACAAGCTTTTTATATAGCCACATCGAAAGGGATGACATGGCAGGCCACTCTAAATGGGCAACAACGAAGCACAAGAAGGCGGCGAACGATGCCAAGCGTGGCAAGGAATTTGCCAAGCTGATTAAGAATATCGAGGTGGCTGCCCGCACCGGCGGCGGTGACCCGGCGGCGAATCCCACCCTCGATGACATGATTAAGAAGGCCAAGAAGGCCTCTGTTCCTAACGACAACATTGAGCGCGCCCGCAAGCGCGGCTCCGGCGAAGAAGCCGGCGGTGCCGATTGGGAAACCGTAATGTACGAGGGCTATGGACCGAATGGTGTTGCCATGCTCATCGAGTGTCTGACGGATAACCGCAACCGTGCAGCCACCGATGTTCGTACCGCGATGTCCAAGAACGGCGGCAACCTCGGCGAGTCCGGTTCCGTCGCATACATGTTCGCCCGCACCGGCTTGGTGTTGGTGGAAAAGGGCGAGCTTAGTGAGGACGACGTCCTGCTCGCCGTGTTGGAAGCCGGCGCTGAAGAGGTCAACGACAACGGCGAGAAGTTTGAGATTACCTGTGCACCGGGTGATATCCCCGCCGTGCGCGAGGCGCTCGTGGCTGCCGATATCGAGGTCGATGACACCGATACCGACTTCCGCGCCTCGGTCGAGGTGCCGCTGCAGGCAGATGATGCCCGCAAGATCTTCCGCCTCATCGACGCTCTTGAGGATTCGGACGATGTCCAGAACGTTTACACCAACATGGACTTGAGCGAAGAGGTCCTCGCCCAGCTGGACGAGGACTAACGCGGCTAGTCGAGCTTGAGGCCATCCATGCCATGAGCAGTTACCGTCTCTGACAGCGGGGCACGGCCCGGGGATGTGTTGAACACAGGGCTGGACTCGTCTGCAATGCCGAAGGTCAGGGCGGTGACAAGCTTGTGCTCCTCGTCCACTCCGAGGAATTCACGGACGGTTGGGGCGAGGAGCGAAATCATGCCTTGCGGGACGCCGTGGTACCCGTGTGCCTCGAGCGAGAGTAAGAAATTCTCTGCATAGGTACCTTGATCAAAGGCAGCGCGGATACGATCGCCCATTGGGGGAATGAAGAGCAGAGCCGTGTGTGGGGCGCCGAAGAAGCGAAGGTTCTCACGGACAAATTCCGAGCGCGCTTCCTTATCCTCGCGCGCAATACCGAGGAGCCCGTACATCTTGGCTGCTAACGCCTGCGAGCGCTGCGGGTGAACGCCTTGACCGTAGTCAATCGTGAAATCCGGATTGATTCCACTCTTATCGAACTCAGCAATGAGAGCCGTGCTCAAGTCCTGCAATGCCGTACCGCCAACCAGGTGCACATTCCAGGGTTGGGTATTGGAGTTGGAGGGGGCGGATTGGGCGTCGATCAGCACTTGCTCTATGACTTCTGCGGGGATGGGGTCCGGAAGGAACGCGCGCGCGGAATGGCGGGAACGGATGAACTCAGAAAAGCCATTAGGATGTTGAGGCATGCGCGCCACTCTACGACCCACGATCTGAGGGAGTGTATTCGGCTTGGGGGACTGCTTGCACTAGAACACATGTGTGTACACTGTTTCTAGATAAACAAGTGGTTGTATAGGGTGAGAATAAAAAGGCGAGGAGGCAGCCGTGAACTTGGAGGGGTTGCGCGTTATGGGTATTGATCCCGGTCTAACGCGTTGTGGTCTGTCTGTTGTCCAAGCCGGACGTGGGCGCGCGGTCATTCCCATCGCCGTGGGTGTCGTCCGCACGCCCAGTGACAAGGAGCTGGGAGAGCGCCTTAAGCGGCTGTCAGTTGCGGTTCGGGAATGGATGGATGACTATAAGCCGGATGTCGTGGCACTCGAGCGAGTATTCGAACGCGGTGAGGTATCAACGGTGATGCAGACCGCGCACGCAGTCGGCGTCTTGGTGCTTGCAGCCGCAGAGCGCGACATCCCAGTGCACATGTACACCCCGTCGGAGGTGAAGAAGGCGGTGTCGGGCAACGGGCGCGCTGATAAGAAGCAGATGACCGCCATGATCACCCGCATTCTGGGGCTCAGCGAGGCGCCCAAGCCAGCGGACGCTGCGGATGCCTTGGCCCTTGCCGTCTGCCACTGCTGGCGTGCGCCGGCTCTGGCATGGATGAGCGGGGGTGATCCGAGTGCTGGGGTGGGGGCTGGGGCACGAACGAGCGGTGTGCGCGGCACCTCACCACGCACCGCGTCCGTCTCTCGGGCGGCGAAGACGACCTCTTAAGCTATGTGGTACATCCACTCGAACCAAGGAACCTAGGTAATGATTGCATCTTTGCGCGGAACCGTCCTCGACATCCAGCTTGATCATGCCGTGCTCGAATGCGCCGGCGTGGGATACAAGGTGCTGGCCACCCCAGCCACGCTGGGCACGCTCCAGCGTGGTGAGGAAGCCCGAGTCATGACCACGCTCGTGGTGAAAGAAGATTCGATGACGCTGT
Organism: Corynebacterium hiratae; assembly: GCF_009708045.1. Lineage (NCBI taxonomy): Bacteria > Bacillati > Actinomycetota > Actinomycetes > Mycobacteriales > Corynebacteriaceae > Corynebacterium > Corynebacterium hiratae. The sequence continues at coordinate 136,333 of NZ_VIOG01000005.1, forward strand.
ACGGGTTCACCAGCCAGGATGACCGCGACATGTTTCACGTCCTCCAGACGGTCTCTGGGTTGGGGCCCAAACTGGCGCTGGCCGCGTTGTCCGTGATGGGCGCAGGTGATTTGGCCCAAGCAATCGCGGGGGAGGAGGCTGCACGGCTGCAGAAGATTCCGGGGGTAGGAAAGCGCGTGGCGCAGCGTTTGATCCTAGAACTCAAGGACAAGGTGCAGGCGTTTGCGCCCACGGACGGTGCTGATCCTGCGGCCTCCGCCCCTGCAGCTGCCGGCCCCGTGGTGGAGGATGTCGTTGAGGCGCTCATTGGGCTGGGCTTTACGGACAAGATGGCTCGTCCGGTGGTGGAATCGGTAGTGGCTGAACAGCCCGATGCAGCGACGCCGGTGGTGCTGCGGGCAGCGCTGAGCCAACTGGGCGCGAAAAAATAGGGGAGAGTGGGTGACATGTCAGACGTAGAACGCACTGAGTTTAAGCTGCCGGAGGGGATGGATCTGAGCTCGCCTCCGCAGCGAAACCAGGATGTGGACGCCACCGAACAGCAAGGCGAGCACGATATTGAGCGCTCGCTGCGCCCGAAATCCCTTGATGAATTCATCGGCCAGCCCAAGGTGCGCGAACAGCTATCGCTCGTGCTCAATGGTGCGAAAAACCGCGGGGTAACCCCGGACCACGTGTTGCTCTCCGGCCCGCCTGGGCTGGGCAAGACCACGATGGCGATGATTATCGCTCAAGAACTGGGAAGTTCCCTGCGCATGACGTCCGGCCCCGCACTGGAGCGGGCCGGAGACTTGGCCGCGATGCTGTCGAATCTCATGGAAGGTGACGTGCTCTTCATCGACGAAATTCACCGCATCGCCCGTCCCGCGGAAGAAATGCTCTACATGGCAATGGAGGATTTCCGCATCGATGTCATCGTGGGCAAGGGCCCGGGGGCGACCTCCATCCCGCTGGAAATCCCACCTTTTACTCTGGTGGGAGCGACGACGCGCGCGGGCATGCTGACTGGTCCGTTGCGTGACCGCTTCGGTTTCACCGCGCAGATGGAGTATTACGATACCGAGGACCTCACCCGAGTGATTACCCGAGCAGCGCGAATCTTGGAGGTTGATATCGACCAGGATGCCGCGGTGGAGATCGGCTCCCGATCGCGCGGGACGCCGCGTATTGCTAACCGGCTGTTGCGTCGTGTGCGCGACTATGCCGAGGTCAACGGAGATGGGCACATTAATGTGGCAGCTGCCCAGGCAGCGCTTCGGGTCTTCGACGTTGATGAACGTGGGCTGGACCGTCTTGACCGCGCGGTGCTCGAGGCCCTCATTAAGGGACACGGCGGTGGACCCGTGGGGGTTAATACGTTGGCTATTGCGGTGGGCGAGGAACCGTCAACCGTCGAGGAGGTCTGCGAACCCTACCTCGTGCGCGCCGGAATGATCTCCCGCACCGGGCGTGGCCGTGTTGCCACGGCAGCGGCCTGGCAGCACCTGGGCCTTGAGGCGCCCGAAGGAACTGTCGGCGGGACACTCTTCTAATCGTCCCGGCAATTGGCCGGGAGGCGGGCAGGTCTGGCACACTGGCCTTTTATGAACGGAACCCAACTTATTCTTCTCCTTGTTCTCGCCGTCCTCGTCATTTTGCCGAGCTTCATGTCCATGCGCGCGCAGCGCAAGCGCCAAGCGCAGATGAAGGAGCTCCAGTCCTCGTTGCGCCCAGGCTTAGACGTGATTACGGCCGGTGGCCTGCACGGAACCGTGGTGGAGGCCCGCGGTGAACAGGTTGATTTGCGAGTCAAGGACGGCACGGTGATGACCTTCGACACCATGGCCATCGTGCGCTCCGCGGAGCCGATTGCTTCCCAGAACGAAGCAGCGGCTGAGCCGGAGGAGGGTGAGGACGAACGCTTTCCGAAGCTCTAAAACAAGTTGCACTCGTCACACTGCGGGTGCCTCACCTTAAACCTGTTAAGGATTATGCCGGTCCATGACGTACGATGATGGACTGTGCTTTAGTCATGGTGGCGCCGCGACACTCAGCACGTGCGTGGCAGTGGCTGCCATGACCCATGATTTTTAGCCCTGTTCCTCACAACACAGGAGATCTTTGTGTCCGCTTCGAAACGTGGTGGCGTTAGCAGCCGTCAACGGCAATGGCCCAGACGAGCAATGGCGCTCTTTGTGCTCATCGTCATTGTGGTTTACGCCCTTATCTTCCTAACCGGCGATAAATCGCCGACTCCCAAGCTCGGCATTGATTTGCAGGGCGGTACGCGAGTAACCCTCGTTCCGCAGGGCGAAGACCCCACCCAGGATCAGCTGCAGCAGGCACGCAACATCCTGGAGCAGCGTGTCAACGGTATGGGCGTCTCCGGCTCTGAGGTCGTTATCAGCGGCTCTAGCCTGGTCATTACGGTGCCGGGCGAAGACGCTTCCCAGGCGCAGGCTGTAGGCCAAACCTCGCAGCTGCTGTTCCGCCCAGTGGGTGAACAGCCGATGCCGGACTTGGACAAGCTTGAAAAGACCATGACGGATATGGCGAACCGCTGGGTCAAGTTCGGCGTCGTGGCACCGGAGCAGGCGAATGACGCACTGGCCTCTATCCACGACGCGCTTAACCAGAGCGCCGATGCTGCCCAGGGTGAGGATAAGAAGGAAGAAAACAAGGACGCGAAGAAGTCTCCGGCCCCGACCGTGAGCGAAAAGCCGCTTCCGGACCCAGCAAACTCTCTGGAAGAAACCGAACGTCGCGACCAGGTTAACGAGGTTCTTCTCAAGGACCGTCAGTCCGAGGATCCCACCGTTCAAACCGCGGCCCTGGGCCTGATGCGGTGCGATGCCGATTCCGATCCGCTGGCCGGCACGGACGATCCGGCAAAGCCGCTCGTGGCGTGTGACTACTCGAACCAGCAGCCCTATATCCTGATGCCGGCTCCGCTGCTGGATGGCATTGAGGATCCACACGGTACCCGCCTGACCGGTAACGAAATCGATACCCAATCCCCAATTCAGGGCGGTCTCAACGGCCAAACCGGCCAGATGGAGATCAGCTTCGCATTCAAGACTGGCGACGGCCCCAACGGCTCTCAGACGTGGTCCACCCTGACGCAGGAGTACCTGCAGAAGCAGGTGGCCATCACTCTTGACTCCGCCGTTATTTCCGCACCGGTTATCCAGGGTGCGACTCCGGTGGGTTCTGCCACGTCCATCACGGGTGATTTCACGCAGGAAGAAGCCCAGAACTTGGCCAACAACCTCCGCTACGGTGCGCTCCCGTTGTCCTTTACGGGCGCTAACGGCGAGCCGGGCGGAACGGTGGAAACCGTGCCTCCGTCACTGGGTAAGGCAGCTCTTGAGGCAGCGCTTATTGCGGGTATTGTCGGCCTGATTTTGGTCTCCCTGTATTCCATCTACTACTTCCGCGCACTGTCCGCCGTGGCCTTGCTGGTGCTCATCGCCACCTGTGTCCTGCTCTATGGCGCTCTGGTTCTGTTGGGCCGGTGGATTGGCTACTCGCTGGACCTGTCCGGCATGGCGGGCTTGGTCATCGGTATCGGCGCCACGGCTGACTCGTTCGTGGTCTACTACGAGCGCATGAAGGATGAGCTCTTGGGCGGCCGCACATTCCGCTCCGCTACCCGCACGGGTTGGGAACGCTCCCGTGCAACGATCGTCACGGGTAAGGCAGTTACCCTGATCGGTTCCGTCGTGGTCTACTTCCTGTCCATCGGTGCGGTCAAGGGATTTGCCTTCACCATGGGGCTGACCACGATCTTCGACCTCGTCGTATCCTTCCTGATCATGGCACCGCTCATGCAGCTCCTCGGCAGCCGCCCGGCCTTCGCTAAACCATCCATGAATGGCCTTGGTGGCATCTACAACCTTGTGGAGGAGCGCCGTGAACGCGGCTTTTATGCCAAACCGGCCAAGAACCCCGTTGCTACCGCTGCGGATGAGGAGAAGTAAACATGGCTGTCGAAACCACTAACCGCAAGATTTCCCGCTTTGACCGTCTCTACGTGGACGGCAGCGGATTCGACTTCGTGGGCCGGGCCAAAACCTGGTACACCATCGCCGGCGTGCTGCTCATCGCGTCCATTTTGGCCATTGCGCTCCGCGGCTTTAACTTGTCCCTTGACTTTGAAGGCGGTACGAAGCTCAACATGCCGGCGGGAGACCTCAGCACCGAGCAGGTGGAGGAAACCTTTACGGATGCCACCGGTGTCACACCGGAGCTGGTGCAGATTGTGGGCGCCGGTTCCTCGGAGACATTGGAAATCACCTCCGAGCGCCTGTCCCAGGATCAGGTGAATCAGGCACGCCAGGCCATCTTTGAAGAGTTCCAAGTCAAGGATGAAAACGGCAAGCCCAGCCCGGACGCGATCGGTTCTTCGACGGTCTCGGAATCGTGGGGTGCGTCGATTACCAAGCGAATGGTCATCGCCATGGCGGTCTTCCTGGTGCTCGCCACTATCTACGTGGCGGTTCGCCTGCAGCGTGATATGGCTTTTGCCGCCATCCTCGCCCTTATCTTTGACGGTGTTTTCATCTCGGGTATCTACGCCCTCTTCGGAATTGAGGTTTCACCGGCGGTCATTATCGGCCTGCTGACCGTGCTTACTTTCTCCCTCTACGACTCCGTCATTGTCTTTGACAAGGTCGACGAAAACACGACTGGGCTGGAGGGCCAGCGCAAGAAGACCTATGCCGATCTCACCAACCTAGCCATCAACCAGACCGTGATGCGTTCTATCTCTACCTCGGTCATTTCCGCGCTGCCGATTATCGCCTTGTTCATCGTCGCTGTGTGGCTGATGGGTATCGGTACCCTGCGCGATCTGGCCTTAGTCCAGTTCATCGGCGTTATCGAGGGCGTCTTTTCTTCCATCTTCCTCGCAACGACGCTGCTGGTGACATTGTCGAACCAGCGCAAGAGCGTCAAGAAGCATAACGCTGAGGTCGCCGCTTATCGGGCGGAAGGCGGGGACGCAGACGACGCCGACGATGATTCTCCGAAGCCCGCGCGCACTGTGGTATCCCCGGCAGCAGTTTCCCCATCCACGGCCTCCGAGCCAGCAACGAAGCCGCGCGGCGAGGAGTCCGGTGGCGCGTCCTGGCGCCCTGGGCGCTAAATCGTGCGCGCCTCATTAGTCGCGGCACTGCTCGCTGTTGCTCTTACCGTTTCCGCGTGCGGAGCGAAGGAGGACAAGGCAGGCAAGGATGTCCCGCCGCCGCGCTTCGCAGTGCTGAGCGACGCCCGAATCGCTACCAGCAATGCGGCTTCTGCCTGGGGCGAAGCTGCGGGCGCCGCACAGCTTGCCAGCCGCGTGTTCCCTGCGTTGTACGTGCCAGGCCCAGCTGGGCAAATGGTTCCGAACTCGGATCTGGCAGATGCTGAGTACGTTCCGGCCGAGAGCGAGGGCGTTGGCGCTCGTGTGGACTTCACGCTCACGGAACAGGCACGCTTTGCCGACGGCGAACCGGTGACGTGCGATGACTACCTTTTGGCATATACCGCCGGGCAGTTGAGCGAAACCTTTGGCTCTCACCTCCCGCTGGCGGAAGACATAGCCGAGATGGAGTGTGCACCGCATAGCAAGAAGTTCACCGTCTGGTTTAACCCAGATGCTGGTTCGCGCTGGCGCTACCTGTTTGGGACGGGCACGGTGGTGCCCGCCCACGCGTTAGCTAAGCGAGCAGGGCTTAGCATGGAGGAGCTCAACGCGGCGCTTCACGCCTACGACGTGACGACCTTGCAGCCTGTGGCGGAGGCGTGGCGCGAGGGGTTTTCTACCGAACCAGGCCGTTTCGATCCCGAGCTACAGATTTCCTTTGGTCCTTACAGCATTGATCGCGTCGAGGACGACGGCGCCATCGTACTCACCGCCAACGACAACTACTACGGCGACAAGCCGTCGCTGAAGGAGATCGTCATGCTGCCGAACACGGCGGATGCGGCTGCATTTGTGGCCTCGGACGAGTTGCGCGTGGCCGAGTCACCTACCGCGGCACCGTCGTGGCTGAATCGGGACGCAGAAGGAAAACCGGTCGACGTTAACTCCGTTGCGGGAGGCATGACCGATACTCTGGTTTTCTCCGAAGCCGGCACCTTCGCGCAGCCGTGGGCACGCGCCGCTTTCGCTGCCTGCGTCGATGCACAACGCATGGCAGAAGTTTCCGCAAAGGAATCCGGCGTGGAGGTACCCGCCGTCTCCGTGCGGACAGTGAGCACCAGTGATTCGGTGGCATCACACATGGCGTCGCTCACCACAGTCCCTGTAGACACCGCCACTGCTTCCGGCCTCGCTGGCTATACGGTCGGCGTCGGATACCTGGCACCTAACCCGCGCTATAAAGCGATGGTGGAGGAGCTACGCGCAGCCTGCGAACCAGCCGGGATTACGGTGGAGGATCGTTCGGGGGATCGTGTATCCCGTGCCCAACTGGACGCCGACCCCTCGACGGGGTTGCCGGAGATCGACGTCTACCTTGGAGCCGTAGACCCGATGCGGGAGTATTCCGCGCCCACTGCCAGTGTGAAGAACGCTGCGGCTTTACGCACACTGGAACAAGAGCTTTGGGAGGAGCTGCCGTCTATTCCCATCGCCGCGCAGCCCCGAACCTTCATCGTTGATCGCGCTGTGACTGGCGTGGTGCCCTACACTGGCCCTGCGGGTATCGGGTGGAATCTCGACCGCTGGGGCTATACCCGAAATGAAGCAACCGAAACAAAGGAAGAGTCGTGAGCGAGATTTACGTCGCAGCAGCACAAGCCCTGAAAGACAAGGTTCGCCTTGTCCCGGATTTCCCGGAGGAAGGAATCCTTTTCGAGGACCTGACTCCGGTGTTGGCCGATGCTGAATCCTTCGCCGCCGTTGTCGATGGCTTGGCTGAGGCCTGCAAGGAGCTCGGTGCTGACATGATCGGCGGCCTCGATGCGCGCGGATTCCTGTTGGGTTCAGCCGTCGCGTACAAGTTGGGGGTAGGTATTTTGGCCATTCGCAAGAAAGGCAAGCTGCCGCCACCGGTGCTGACCCAGGAGTACGAGCTGGAGTACGGTACCGCCGCGCTGGAGATCCCTAACAGCGGCATAGACATCAAGGGCAAGCGCATTGTGCTTGTCGACGACGTCCTCGCCACCGGCGGCACTCTCCACGGCGCTACCTTGCTCCTGGAGTCCGCAGGAGCAGAGGTCGTGGGCAATGTCGTGGTTCTGGAGGTTCAGGGACTGGAGGGCCGCGAGCGCCTGGAAGGTTCTCCGCTGATTGTGCTCAACCAGATGGGGACAAAGGACTAAGGTTGTATGCCTAAGCTACTTCGCGGAGGCAGACATGACGACTGAAAAGCAGGACAAGACTGCATGGCGGCCAGGCGGCGTCCGCGGCATGTCCGCCCGCCTGGCTCGTTCGCTGACGGGCGGCAGAGTAAAGATCAATCCGGCGCTCGACCCGCTGATGTCCATTCACCGGGAGTTTCACCCGAAGGCCGACGCGGAACTACTCAACAACGCCTACACCACGGCACAGCGTCTGCACGAAGGCGTTTTCCGCAAGTCCGGTGAGCCATACATCACGCACCCGCTGGCGGTAGCCACCATCGCCGCGGAGATAGGTATGGATACCACGACCGTCGCAGCAGCGTTGCTGCATGACACGGTGGAGGATACCGACTACTCGCTCGAGGATCTGACTCGTGATTTTGGTCCTGAGGTGGCTCGCCTTGTCGATGGTGTTACGAAGCTCGACAAGGTTGCACTCGGCGCCGCTGCGGAAGCGGAAACGATCCGCAAGATGATTGTGGCAATGGCTACCGATCCGCGCGTGTTGGTTATCAAGGTGTGCGACCGTCTCCACAACATGCGCACGATGCGCTTCCTCCCACCGGAGAAGCAGGCGAAGAAGGCACGCCAGACTCTCGACGTCATCGCGCCGCTGGCTCACCGCCTCGGAATGGCCAGCGTCAAATGGGAACTTGAGGATTTGGCCTTTGCCATCCTGTACCCGAAGAAGTACGACGAAATCGTACGCATGGTGGCCGACCGTGCACCCTCGCGCGATCGAGCGCTCAAAGAAATCAAGGCTCAGGTTAGCCAGGCGCTGAAGGCCAACGGCATCGAGGCCGAGGTGATGGGCCGCCCGAAGCACTACTGGTCGATTTACCAGAAGATGATTGTGCGCGGACGTGACTTCGCTGAGATTTTTGATCTCGTCGGTATTCGCATCCTTGTCGATGACATTAATTCTTGCTACGCGGCGATCGGCGTGGTGCACTCGCTGTACCAGGCTCTTCCGGGGCGCTTCAAGGACTACATCTCCTCACCACGCTTCGGCGTGTACCAATCGCTGCATACCACCGTAATTGCGGAGGGCGGATCCACCCTTGAGGTGCAGGTGCGCACGCACGAGATGCACTACAACGCGGAGTTCGGTGTGGCGGCGCACTGGCGTTACAAGGAAACCAAGGGCAAGAATTCCGGCCACCAGGAAGAAGTCGACCAGATGGCGTGGATGCGTCAGCTTCTGGATTGGCAAAAGGAAGCAGCTGATCCCAATGAGTTCCTAGACTCCTTGCGCTATGACCTGACCGCCAAGCAGATCTTTGCGTTTACGCCGAAGGGCGACGTGGTGAACCTGCCTGCTGGTTCCACCCCCGTAGACTTTGCCTACGCTGTGCACACCGAGGTGGGGCACAGGTGTATCGGCGCCAAGGTTAACGGCAAGCTCGTGGCCCTAGAGTCTGAACTCAAGTCCGGTGACAAGGTGGAAATTTTCACCTCCAAGGACCCGAACGCAGGACCGTCGCGGGATTGGCAGGAGTTCCTGGTATCGCCCCGGGCGAAGACGAAGGTGCGGCAGTGGTTTGCCAAAGAACGCCGTGAAGAGCATCTTGAAGCCGGGCGCGATGCCCTGGCCGCTGAGGTGCAGCGCGGTGGTTTGCCCATGCACCGCTTGTTCACCGCCAGCTCGATGAAGCAGGTGGCCGAGCAGCTGCACTATCCCGACGTGGATGCGTTGTACACCGCTATCGGCGCGGGCCACGTATCGGCGCAGCACGTTGCTAATCAGCTCATGGCTCTCTTTGGGGACCAAGACGATGCAGTCGATGCCTTGGCCTCGCGGACCCCGCTGAGTGAGCTGGAGAACTCCCGCGCGCAGCATACGAAGGATTCCGCATCCGGCACCGGCATTCTGGTGGAGGGAAGCCCAGACGTCATGGCGAAGCTGGCGAAGTGCTGCCAGCCCGTGCCAGGAGACGCCATCTTTGGCTTCGTTACCCGCGGCGGTGGGGTGTCTGTGCACCGTGCTGACTGCACCAACGCTGAAAAGCTGAAGTCCGAGCCGGAGCGCATGATGCAGGTGGAGTGGGCCGGTGGGCCGAAGTCTTCTGGTGCTTTCTCCGCAACGCTGCAACTTGAGGCCATCGACCGCCAGGGCCTGCTCTTTGAGCTGACTCGTATCTTCAGCGAGCAGAGCCTCAACGTGCTGTCGATGACGTCCAACCGCGGCGATGACCACATCGCGACCGTTCGCTTTACCTTCTCGGTGTCCGATACCAAGCAGCTGGGGCAGCTCATGACGACGCTGCGCAACACCGAAGGCGTCTTCGACGTCTATCGCGTCACCGCCTAGGCGAACTGAAGCCCACGGCTAAACCACCACCCCCTCAACCGGGGGTGTGTGGTTGAACGCTGGGTAGCGCAGGGATGAAAACGGGGAAGACACTAGGTGAACCTGCAGGTGGCAGCGTTAGCGATCCCTGCGCCACCGTGATGGATGCGTTATAAACGCGTGGACAAGATTCCTCTCATCTTCAGGAGTACCACGTGAATTTCCGCCGCTTTGGCCAGCTGTTGGCCGCCACCACAGTCACCGCCGTTGCCGTCTCCGGCGCACCTGCCTTCGCCGCTGAGGCCGACCAGGTGACCATCTCCGTCACCAACTTCACCGACTTCCACGGCCACCTTGAGCTGGCCGAAAACTTTGACAAGGAATCCGAGGAACTGGTTGGTTACTCCGAGATGGGCGCTGCTCGCATGGCTGCGCTCATCAAGGCCGTCAACAAGGACCAGGAGTACGCCTTGACCTCCTCCGGTGATAACGTTGGCGGTTCCGCTTTCGTGTCTGCGATTTCTGAGGACAAGTACACCAACGAGGCCCTCAATGCTATGAATCTCGATGTCACGGCCGTGGGCAACCACGAGTTCGACAAGGGCGATAAGGATCTTATGGGCCGTATCAAGGACCAGTCCAACTTCCCGATCCTGGGCGCCAACGTCACCAAGGATGGCAAGCCCTTGCTCGATGCTTCCTTCGTCAAGGAGGTAGACGGCGTGAAGGTGGGCTTCGTTGGTACCGTCACTGAGAACACCAAGTACAAGGTGTCTGCTGCGTCCATCCCGGGCGTCGAGTTCTCCGACCCGGTCGAGGCCACCAATAAGGAAGCCAGCCGACTGAAGGAATCCGGCGAGGCCGAGGTTGTTGTGGCGCTCATGCACGAGGATGCTCAGCAGTTCGCTGAGGGCTTCAACAAGGATGTGGACATCCTCTTTGGCGGTGATACTCACGTCAAGACCCAGGGCGAGGTTGCCCGTGAGGGCGCATTGCCGCTGTACTGGGCACAGGGCTACGAGTACGGCAAGGTGCTTAACGACGCCGACATCACCTTCGACAAGGCCGAGAAGAAGATCACCAAGATTGATCTCAAGCAGTACGACGTGGCCGACGCAGAGGTCTTCGCCCAGCTGCAGGGCCTCGAAGACGACCCCGAGGTAGCTAAGGTCGTCGAGGAAGCAAAGAAAGTAGCGGAGATTGAGGGTGCCAAGACTGCTGGTACCACCGAGAAGGCCATGTACCGCGGCTCCGATGAGGGCAAGGACACCGGTTCCAACCGCGGTGTGGAGTCCACCCTTAACAACTTCATTGCGGAAGGTCAGCGCTACGCTCTAGCCAAGCCGGCGGGCAAGGACATCGAAATTGGCGTCATGAACGCGGGCGGTGTGCGCGCCGACCTCAAGGAAGGTGACGTTACATACCAGGACATCTTTGCTGTTCAGCCTTTCGGAAACTCCGTGATTACCGCTGAGGTCAGCGGAGCTGACTTCATCACCGCACTGGAAAACCAGTGGAAGCCTGGCCAGTCCCGCCCACGTCTGGCTCTAGGCCTGTCCAACAATGTCACCGTTGTCTACGACCAGAAGGCTGAGCAAGGCAAGCGTGTTAAGTCCGTCACCATTAACGGTGAACCGATTGACCCGAACAAGAATTACAGCATTGCTCTGTCCTCCTTCCTCGCATCCAGCGATACGGAAGCAGGCGGCGATGGCTTCTTCGAGCCCGGTTCCATCAAGAACCGCAATGACGTTGGCCACATGGACACCCAGGCGATGATTGACTACATTGCGTCCGGAGAGTCCAAGGTCCGCACCGGCCAGGGTCAGATCGGTGCTCACATTGAGGGGGACCTGAAGCCGGGCAGCGAGATTACCATTGACCTGTCTTCCCTGAACTACTCCAACGCTGAGGAGCCGCAGGCTAAGAAGGTCACCGTTGCACTGGGTGACGCTAAGGCTGAGGCAGGCATTGATAACGCAGCACAGCCGGGTGATGAGCAGTTTGGCGAGCGTGGCCGCGCAACCGTCAAGCTCACCATCCCGGAGGGCCTAGAGGGCGAGCAGAAGCTGTCCATCACCACGGATGCTGGTACTAAGGCTGTCCTGCCTATCACCCTTGAGGGCGCGGGTAATGACGAGGATCCGAAGGGCAATGGCTCCAACAAGGATGTAGCGTCCTCCGTCGGCCTGGGCGTGGGGATCACCGTAGCGATTGCCGCTGCCATTGCCGCTGTGATTGGCGCTATTAACCTGCCAGCAGGCGCGCTACCGGCTCCGGTACAGCAGATGATTGAGCAGCTGCGCAAGCAGTTCAACATCTAGTCAGTCTCGTTCCTAAAGCCCGCACTGAGGTGCGGGCTTTTCGCATGCGGAAGGTATGGTGGGAAGCTGTGGATACACTGAGGCTATTTGGACGCGAGGCAATGTATCAGCTCGGCATCGAGCCTCACCGCATCCCGGTGGTGATGTTCGCAACGCTGGGTATTTACTTGGCTTTCATGCTCTTGGTCAAACTCTTTGGCAGCCGTGTGCTGACATCTATCACTGCCTCAGATGCTGTCATCATCATTATGTTTGGCGCGGTCTCGGGACGCGTCATCGTAGGCAACCCACCCACGCTTGCCGCCGGCATCATCGGACTGTTTACGCTCATGTTGTTGGAGGCCGCTTTCGGCACCTTCAGGCAGCTAGTGAGGTGGTCGAGGTTCATTGACCGAAAACCGGTCCTTTTGGTGTACAAGGGGGAACTGCAAGAGGACAACATGCATTTTGCGCACATCACCGAGAGGGATATCAATTCCGCTGTGCGCAAGGCGGGGCTCGGACGGCGTAGCGACGTCCAGCTTATGATTCTGGAACCGACTGGTCAGATTTCGGTCATCCGCCGTGGCCAGCTTGTCGACGCTTCAGTGTTTAAGGATATCCTCGGCGCCGAGCGCATCGAAGAAGTCGAAGAAGACTCGCAAAAGGGTAGCCAATAGATTCTCGCCAGCTGTTAGACCTGCTAACCACTGTGAAGGTTGGAGTCCTGGAGGACGTGCCGAGACACCTTTCTCCATTCCACACGAGAGCGCGAGCCTCATGGGGTGGGGACCAGACTGCCCTACGTGACGAAAACGTAGCCCGATCCCCGGGGCGGGAGGAAAAACTTTGGCAACTAAGGCAGCACGTCCAGGGCAGCAGTGTCTAGGGCAGTAACGGTCAAACGGGGGATGGCCAGCCCGCAAAACGAAAAATCTCCTCCGGCGCGTTGAACGCGGGAGGAGACTTACGTGCTTGCGGCTTAGTTGCCAGCGAGCTTGTCGCCGAGACGCAATGCGTCATCCATGGCGCCGATGATGGAGGTGATAACCTTGATCCACTCGCGGATCTCCTTCGGGCTGACGTTGCCCTCATCGTCGGAGGAGAGAGCGAAGAATGCAGCGGAGGAGCTATCGTTCTCGACCGGAGCAGCGGAAGCAACAGCGGTGCCGGAGAAGGTGATGGTCGCAGCGGTAGCAACGGCAACGAGGGACTTACGGGAGAAGAACTTCATGGTGGAGTGTCCTAATCTTTGGAGAGGGTGGAAAGAGAAACCGAATTACTTCGCGTTAGGAGCGAAGTTCTTCTGGTAGAAGGCGAAGACGGTGCCCAGAGCGCCGATGATGGCGGTGAAGACTGCGATCCAGTCGCGGATCTCAGACGGCTTCATGTCGGTGATGGAGGAACCCTCAGAGTCGTTGGAGGAGGAAGAAGAGGACTCCTCTTCCTTCTCCTTGTCGTTCTCGGACTCGGAGTTGTCGGTCTCCTTGTTGTTGTCCGTGGTGGACTCGGAGTTGTCGGTCTCCTTGTTGTTGTCCGTGGTGGTCTCGGAGTCTGCGGACTCGTTGGTTACGACTGCGGTGTCCTCAGCGGTGTCCTCAGCGGAAGCAACGGACACGCCGGACAGGGAAACGGTTGCAGCGGTAGCGGCAGCAACAAGGGCCTTACGGGAGAAGAACTTCATTCTCGTTCCTTAAGATCTCGGGAATTTCAAAGACCTCACAGATGCTACTGAGACATTGTGCGATTTGCAAGAGATTTGGCAATTAGTTGGTGAGTCTGTGTATCTGCTGGCCGCCGTATGTGAGCTGGGGATATTAAACAGAGGTGCCTGTGGTGGGTGAGTGGTTTGCCAAATGAACTGCTCAAGGCTAAGAAATTCTTAGTACCGGGCGGGGTGGGGCGGAGTGGTAAAGAAATAGCCCCGCTCGCTGAACGCGAGTGGGGCTAGTCACCGTAAAGGGGGTAAAACTTATCCCTCGATGGTTGCCTTGGTGATGCGCACCTCTTCGGCAGGCTCTCCGTCAGACTGTCCATCCTTGACGCCCTTAGCAGCGATAGCGTCGATGGTCTTCTGACCCTTCTCCGTCAAATCACCAAAGTAGGTGTAGGAGGGAGGAAGCGTCGAGTCCTTGTAGTTAATGAAGAACTGCGAACCGTTGGTATCTTCGCCGGCGTTAGCCATCGCGATGGAGCCCTTCGGGTACAGGGCAGGCTGGGCCATTGCGGCATCGTCAGACTCATCGGTGGGGTACTCGTTGGCAAACTGGAAGCCCGGTCCACCGGCACCCTTGCCGGTCGGGTCGCCACACTGCAGAACGAAGATGGTGCCATCGGTCATGCGGTGGCACACGGTGTCGTCATAGTACTTGGCCGAAATCATGTCCGTGATTGCATTGACGGTACACGGAGCCAGAGAACGGTCGAGGGTCATCTCGATGTCGCCCTGCTTGGTGGCGAAGTTGACGGTCACCTCACCCTTGGCTGGAACGTCCTTGCCGTTAGGCGTAGGCACCTCACGGGAGGCGTCACCTGCCTCTGGGTATTCACAGGTCACGGTGTTACCCAGCGGTGTGGCACGCTTGCCGGTCAAAGGCTCGGCGGTGGGGGCTTCGGTTGTGGTCTCCGCGGCCGAGCTCTCCTCGGCCTGAATCTCCTCTTCCTCCGACGAGCGGGTAGCCAAGAACCAGATTCCGCCGACGAGGGCAATAATGACGACGGCTGCCATCACAACAACGCCAAGTGGGCGGCTCTTCTGTTTACGGTCGCGGGACTTCAGCTCGCGATCGAGCTGGTTGAGCGCATCATCCAAGCGCTGGCTGTTAGTAGACACCTACGTTTCCTCCACTGTGGTGGTTCACAACTTTCGACTCACCTATCCTAACCGCACCGTCCTACATCATGGCGCGACGCCCCGCGCGTCAGTACGCTTGGGTGCCATGGCTACAACGAATTTTCAGAATGAACCCGTCGAAACCAACGCCGAGCTGCCCAAGGTAGGTGAGGTCCTGCCGGGCTTCACCCTTGTCGGTACCGATCTGGCAGAGCTGACCAAGGCAGACTTCGCTGGCAAGCGCCTAGTTGTTTCATGCTTCCCTTCCGTAGACACTGGTGTGTGCGCGGCGCAGCTGCGCAAGTTCAACGAGGAGGCGGCTGGACTGGAGAACACTGTTGTTCTTTCCGTCTCCCGCGACCTGCCGTTCGCGCAGGAGCGTTTCTGTGCGGCCGAGGGCATTGAGAATGTCGTCAGCGCCTCTGACTTCCGCTCTGATTTCGCGGATAAGCTGGGCCTCGTGCTGGAGGGCTCCCCGCTCAAGGGCCTGTTCGCCCGCGCCGTCATCGTCACCGACGAGGACCACAAGGTGACCTACACCGAGCTGGTTCCGGAGGTCACGACTGAGCCGGACTACGACGCAGCTTTGGCAGCCCTCAAGTAATGAGCGCTCCCGAAATCTACGGTTTCGCCGCCGGGCCCTATAAAACCAACACTTATGTGGTGGCTAACGGATCCCGGGCGTTCATCGTGGACCCAGGGATGCACACGCGCGAGAAGCTCGAGCAGCTCGCGCGTGAGAAGTCCTTGGAGTTTGAGGCCGTCGTGCTCACTCACGGTCACATTGACCACACACGAGATGCTGCCGAGTTCGATCTACCGGTCTACATCCACCCGGATGACGCGTTCATGCTCGTGGATGGCTCCGGTGTGTCTCCCGAATCGCAGATGCTCTTTGCTGCCGCCTCCATGAAGCAGGTAGCGGACCGCCGCGACTTGATCGGTGGAGAAACGTTGAATCTGGTTGGCCTTGAGCTCAAGCTGCTCCATGCACCAGGTCACTCGCCCGGATGCGTCATTCTCGTGGCTGAGGGGGTTGCCCTAACGGGCGACGTGCTGTTTAAGGGTTCCATCGGGCGCACCGACTTGCCGCACTCCGACCACGCCGCGATGCAGCGTTCCTTGCGCGGCCCGGTGTGGGGCCTCGATGACTCCCTCGCTATCTTGCCGGGCCATGGCCCGACCACGACGATGCGCCGTGAACGTGCGACTAATCCGTTTCTGCGTGCAGCGGGGGATGTACTCTAAAGGGCGTGAGTGATAAGAAGCAGTTCAAAGCCCTGTCCGCGCCCAAAGGTGTGCCGGACTACGTCCCGCCGCAATCGGCCATCTTTGCCAAGGTGCGCGACACCTTCGTGCACCAGGCACACCTGTCCGGCTTCCAACACATCGAACTCCCAATCTTCGAGGACACCTCGTTGTTCGCTCGCGGTGTGGGGGAGTCCACGGATGTCGTGTCCAAGGAAATGTACACCTTTGCCGATCGTGGCGATCGTTCCGTGACACTGCGCCCAGAAGGCACCGCTGGTGTCATGCGTGCGGTCATTGAACACAACCTCGACCGCGGCCAACTGCCGGTCAAGCTGAACTACTATGGTCCTTTCTTCCGCTACGAGCGCCCGCAGGCGGGCCGTTACCGCCAGCTGCAGCAGGTCGGAGTGGAAGCCATCGGCGTGGATGATCCGGCGCTGGACGCGGAAATCATTGCGCTGGCGGACCGCTCCTACCGCAGCCTAGGCCTGAGCCAATTCCGCCTTGAGCTGACCAGCTTGGGTGACCACGACTGCCGCCCGGCCTACCGCGAGAAGCTGCAGGAATTCCTGTTCAAGCTGGACCTCGACGAGGAAACCAGGGCCCGCGCGGAGATGAACCCGCTGCGCGTGCTCGATGACAAGCGCCCGGAGGTCCAGGAGCAGCTTGTCGAAGCCCCCCTCATGCTCGACCACCTCAATGCCGAGTGCCGCGAGCACTTTGAGACGGTCACTGGCCTGCTCGATGACATGGGCGTGCCCTACACCATTAACCCGCGCATGGTCCGCGGTCTCGATTACTACACGAAGACCTGTTTCGAATTCGTCCACGATGGCCTCGGCGCGCAGTCCGGCATTGGCGGCGGCGGCCGCTACGACGGGCTCATGGCTCAGCTCGGCGGACAGGAGTTGTCCGGTATCGGCTACGGCCTCGGAGTGGACCGCACGGTTTTGGCCCTGGAAGCCGAGGGCGTGGAGCTCGACGGCGTCGAAGAGCGCGTGGCCGTTTATGGCGTTGCTTTGGGCGCTGCGGCAAAGAAGAAGATGGTCAGCATCATTGATGACCTCCGCAAGGCCGGTATTTCCGCGGACATGTCCTTCGGTGACCGCGGCCTCAAGGGAGCGATGAAGGGCGCTGATCGCGCCAACGCCCGCTTCGCACTCGTCCTCGGCGACCAGGAGCTAGAGTCTGGCACCGTGGCGCTCAAGGATCTGCGCGCGCACGAGCAGCACGACGTCCCCGTGGGGGACGTCGTCAAGCAGCTTCGTCAGCTGGTTTAGCACTCCACCTGGGAGACGGTGAAGCCCATCGTCTTCGCTAGACCACCGAGCGAGGTCTCCTTGTACTTGGAGAGCATGTCGCGCCCCGTTTCGGCCATCGTGCGTACCGCGTTATCGAGGGTAACGTGGTGCGTTCCCTCTCCCATGCGGGCCAGGCGTGCGGCGTTGATGGACTTGACGGCACCGATGGCGTTGCGCTCGATGCAGGGAATCTGCACGAGGCCGCCGACCGGGTCGCAGGTCAAGCCGAGGTTGTGCTCAAGCGCGATCTCGGCAGCATTCTCTACCTGCTCCGGAGTCCCCCCAAGCAGTTCGGCCATGCCGGCCGCCGCCATAGAGGAGGCGGAGCCTACCTCACCCTGGCAGCCCACCTCGGCGCCGGAAATGGAGGCATTGGACTTGATAATGATGCCCACGGCACCCGCAGTGAGCAGGTAGCGGCGAGCATCGGCGCGCGTAAAGTCCGCCATGAAGTCGCGGGCGTAATGGAGCACTGCCGGGATGATGCCACAGGCGCCATTCGTCGGCGCAGTAATGACGCGGCCGCCGGCGGCGTTCTGCTCGTTGACGGCGAGCGCGTAGAGGTTTACCCATTCCATCGCGGAAAAGCCACAGGACTCGTCGTCCTGCTTGGCCAACAACTGTTGGTACATCTGCGGCGCACGGCGGTTGACGCGGAGGCCACCAGGCAAGATTCCCTTGGTGGAAATTCCCTCCGTGACGCATTCGCGCATAATGTCCCAGACGAGGTCAAGGTGCTGGTAGACGTAATCGAGACCGCCCTCGGCGCGGTGAAGCACAGCCTCGTTCGCCGCAACGATCTCCCAAATCGCCATGTCATTGGCAGCGCAGAGGTGAAGCAGGTGCTCGCCCGACTGGAACTCATAGGGGACTACGTCCTCGGCGGTGGCTGCTGCGACGCCAGCGGGGACACCGCTTTCCGTCTGCAGCTGGGCATCAAACTCCTTGCGGGACAGGATAAATCCGCCACCGACGGAGAAATACTCCGCGTTCTCGGCGAGGATGGAGCCGTCTTCGTCCCAGGCAGTGAAAATGAGGCAGTTCGGGTGCTCGGGCACCGGCTCGTTGTTGAATTCGATGCTGTATTCCACCTCACCTGCTGGGCCGCTGATGCTGCCCTCGGTGGGGATGAAGGCATCTGCGCGTGGCTCAGCATCGAGCGGAACGGAGAGCGGATCCCACCCGGCGAGGCCTAGAATGACGGCCCGGTCCGTAGCGTGTCCACGGCCGGTAGCGGACAAAGAGCCACGCAGTTCGATGTGGACCTTTGCCGGGTGTTGCTCAAGGGTCTCGAGGAAGGCCTTAGCAGCACGCATCGGGCCCACGGTGTGGGAGGAGGAGGGACCGATACCGATCGAGAAGATGTCGGTCACGCTAATTGTCATGGGGGGTTAAACCTCCTTAGAAGCGTTAGATAAGTTACGCCTTACGATAGTACCGAGCGCCTCCAGTAGTTGCTTAGCCCGGTTGGCCGTCGTGGCGGGACAGGAGTTCGCGGAATCCCCCTGAGCCCGAATCAGGTGCCTTCCCGGTAGAACCCTGGTGTGTGTTGTGCGGTTCGCCGAGAGAGCCGGCAAGGCCAGCTACGCGGTCGAGCGGGCGCACCATGAGGTCTGCGAGCTCGCCCGTGGCGCGCTCGAT
This sequence comes from Corynebacterium hiratae, assembly GCF_009708045.1. Taxonomy (NCBI): domain Bacteria; kingdom Bacillati; phylum Actinomycetota; class Actinomycetes; order Mycobacteriales; family Corynebacteriaceae; genus Corynebacterium; species Corynebacterium hiratae. The sequence goes on from NZ_VIOG01000005.1 coordinate 155,263, forward strand.
GCGCTTTTCATTGCGCGCGCCCTCAGCAGTGCCAAAGTCTTCCGTGGCCTGGAAGATCCCGGTGGGGACCACCGTGGCATGCAGGTAATTGAGTAGTGGGCGCAGGGCATAATCCAACACCAAGGCGTGACGGCTGGAGCCGCCCGTGGCCGCGATGAGGGTTGGAAGCCCCTCCAGGGAATGTGGCTCCAAGGTGTCGAAGAACATCTTGAACAGTCCCGAGTAACTGCCCTGGAACACGGGACTGACCGCGATGAGGCCGTTGGCATCCAGTACCGCGGACTGTGCCGCGGTGAGACGGGGCGTGGGCGAAACCCAGTTGGTCATGGCCTCAGCTAGCTCGCTCGCGAGGTCCCGGAGCTCGACGACGGTGATGTCGGTGCCTTCGCCCCGCGCGGTGACGTGGGCGGAGGTGGCGGCCGAGAGGGCGTCGGCAAGCGCGCGCGTCGAGGACGGCGATGACAACCCGGCCGTAACGACAACGAGTGACCGCATCTACTTCTCCTCTCCAGGGTTGACCAGCGCGTGTGGTTCATAACTACCGAGCGTGGCGTGCGTTGGTGGGTCAGAAGGTACATGATCCGGGCGGCGCTCCTCAAAGCGCCGGCGCAGCTCAGGGACGACCTGCGTACCCAGAATCTCAATCTGCTCTAGCACCACCTCTTGCGGAAGGCCGGCATGATCGATAAGGAAAAGCTGGCGCTGATAGTCGCCCACCCAGTCAGCAAACTGCAGTGTGCGCTCCACCACTTGCTCTACGGTGCCTACCGTCAGCGGGGTTTGTGCGGTGAATTCTTCTAAGGAAGGGCCGTGGCCGTAGACCGGGGCGTTGTCGAAGTAGGGGCGGAAGAAATCCTTTGCCTCCTGCTCGGTAGACCCGATGAAGACATGCCCGCCGAGGCCCACGATGGCCTGATCCCCGCGACCATGACCGTAGGATTCGTAGCGGTTGCGGTAGAGGTTCACCATCTTCGCGGTGTGTTCCTTGTTCCAGAAGATGTTGTTGTGGAAGAAACCATCGCCGTAATAGGCCGCCTGTTCGGCAATCTGTGGGGAACGGATAGAGCCGTGCCACACGAAGGGCGGGATACCGTCGAGCGGCGCCGGTGTGGCGGTGAATCCCTGTAGCGGGGTGCGGAATTTTCCTTGCCAGGACACGACCGGTTCGCGCCACAGGCGGCGCAGCAGGTGGTAGTTCTCCACCGCCAGAGGGATACCTTCGCGGATATCTTTGCCAAACCACGGGTAAACCGGACCGGTGTTACCGCGGCCCAACATGAGATCGATGCGCCCGTCGGCGAGGTGCTGGAGAAAAGCGTAGTCCTCTGCAAGCCGGACGGGGTCGTTGGTGGTGATCAGCGTGGTGGCAGTGGAGAGGTGCAGGTTCTTCGTCTGTGCCGCGATGTAGGCCAGATGAGTGGTGGGTGCGGACGGGACGAAGGGTGGGTTGTGGTGCTCGCCGGTGGCGAAGACATCGAGGCCCACCTCCTCTGCCTTGAGGGCGATCTCTGTCATAGCGCGGATGCGCTCAGCCTCGGTGGGGGTGCGACCGGTGGTGGGATCTTGCGTGACGTCACCGATGCTAAAGACTCCAAATTGCATGCCATACTCCTCTCCGTGACATGTCAACAAAGTGTAGCCGGGTAATTATTCCCACTCAAGGGCATCGACCAAGACAGCGAGATCCGCTGGCGTTGCGATAGCGAGCGGGCGCTGCGAAGGCTTGCCGTGCTCGGTAAGGAGAACAGCACTAGGATGCGTGCCGTCCGCCGCGGGTTCGGTGAGGGCATCGATGACCTCTTGCGCACTGGCGGTGCGGGGGAGGAACTCGGCCCTGTCCTTCTTCTCTGCAAACTCTAGAACGGCGCTAATCGACGCCGCGTTGATCACGCCATCGTCTCCCAAATCTGCTGCGACCCAGCGGGCGATGACATTGGTCGTGAGGAGGGCTTGGTAAGCGCCGGAATCGTAAATCGGGATCTGCGAATAACCGGTCCTATTAATGAGCCGGAGGGCGTCCATGATCGGGGTATCGGGGCCAAGGGTGGTGACCTCACGGTCGGCGAGTAAGGACTGCGCCGTGGGCGGATCGGTGAGAAGCCGCTGCAAGTTTTCTAACTGCGCTAGCACTTGTGGGTGCGGGGTGGCGATGGGTTCGCCGTCGAAATAGCGGCCGTGGGCGATGGCGTTGCGTAGATTACCAAAGTCCTTGAGCTGCTCTGCCTGGCGCTTGCTAAGCAGGTGTTTGTCGTGTGCGCGGTCGACAATCCACCAGAAGGAATCGGAGTTCTTGGCTCCGACGGCCTGGCGGAGAAACTGCTCAATGTCGTTGAAGGCGGAAAAGAATCTGGCCAGGGAGTTATCGCTCATGGAGCCCCAGTGTACGGGGGCTCTGAAACCCGGTGGTTGCTGGAGGGAAGAGAAAACAAAGACGCCGCGAGTATCCCAAGGTGGCGGGAGACTCGCGGCGGCTGGGTGCGACGCTTTGTGCGTGTGCTGTGTTGAGACTAGAACACGACGCGCAGGATGGAGACCGTCACGGCAGCGATGGCAGCGGCGGCTGGAAGGGTGATGACCCATGCGAGGGCGATGGGCTTCATTAGGTTCCAGTTAGCAGCGCGGTTGACGATGCCGACGCCAAGGACAGCACCGATGAGGATGTGCGTCGAGGAAACCGGGAGGCCTAGGAGGGAGGCTGCCATGACAACGGCAGCGGCAGCCAGCTCAGCGGCGAAACCGGAGGAGGGGTGCATCTGGGTCAGGCCGGAACCGACGGTCTGGATAACGAAGCGGCCGATGAACCACAGGCCAGAAACGAGGGCAATGCCCATAGCCACCATGACCGGCAGCGGGACGGTGACTTCGTCAGAAATCCGGTTGGTCTGCAGGACATCGAAGACGGCGGCGAAGGGGCCGATGGCGTTGGCGATGTCGTTCGAGCCGTGCGAGAACGCGAAGGCGGAGGCGGTGAAGACCTGCATCCAAGAGAAGAGGAGGAAGGTGGAGCGGGACAGGGACTTCTTCTTCAGAGAGCGGGCGAAGATGAAGACGGCCATCCAGACCACGGCACCTACCATGCCCATGACAAGGAGGTTCTCAAGTGTGGAGAAGTCAACGCCGGTGTTCTTGAGGCCCTTGAAGAGCATCATCGCGGAGATGATAACAGCGCCCAATGCTGCCAGCAGCGGGACCCAGTTCTCTAGTGCGCGGTGCGCGTTGACGTCCTCGAGATCCTTGTTGAGGTTGTGCAAATCTCGGTAGTAGTCGGACTCGAGCGCCTCTGGATCGTAATCATCTTCCGCGGTGAGGGCGGCATCACGGGCCATGGCGTTGGTGTAGGAAATCTGCTGCAGCTCGTTCATGCGCTCGAAGCGGGTCTTGTGCTCCTTGCGCAGCTCAGCGCGGCGAACCTTGATGTCGCGCAGACGCTCGTCTGCGGCGTCGTTGTAGACGAGGATGGAAGCCTTAATCCACCTAAACAGAAGGTAAGCGGCAACACCGCCAAGAACTGGTGAAAGTACCCAGGAGAAAGCAATGGTGCCAATGCCGCCCCACTGCACCATGTCCATTCCGCCCTTGCCGGTGACGAAGCCGACGGTCAGCGCGGCGCCGACGATACCGCCGACGATGGAGTGGGTCGTAGAAACCGGCCAGCCCATGCGGGTAGCGACGAGCAGCCAGATGGCAGCGCCGAGCAGCGACGCCATCATGATGTAGACGAACTCCATGGGGTCGAGCCCGTCAATGGCGTCGAGGTCCACAATGCCGGAGCGGACGGTGTCGGTAACCTCGCCGCCGGCGAGGATCGCGCCGGATACCTCAAAAACCGCCGCAACAGCGAGGGCCTGCTTCATAGAGAGGGTTCCCGCACCCACGGAGGTACCGAAAGAGTTGGCGACGTCATTGCCACCAATGTTGAAGGCCATGAATACGGCGAAGATGATCGCGGTAACAAGGACGATCTTGTTAGCGCCCTCAGCAACCTCTCCGTTGCCCCAAATGATGAAGAGGACAAGAGTAACAGCGGTGATGGCGCCGAAGAACAAGTGCCAAATCCAGTCCTTGTTCTTGCCATTCATCGTTTCGAGATCAGGCATCGTCGGCGTGGCGGTGCTCAAAACGTCGTTCCTTTCATGAAGAGAACGCTGCGTGATGAGGAAGCGCGGGCTGCCGCGGGCAGGGTAAAAGCATCAATAATGATGGGGATTAACGTACCTGCTGCGGGGCAGGTGATGACATCACGCGCAGTTCTTTTATGTTTTTAAAGACAGAGCGGATCCCACCACGAACCGGCGGGAACTTGATTAGGGTAAAGCATCAAGATTACCGGCAGGTAAACACCTCATGTATTTGAATTTAATCTGCATATTTTGTGGCACATTTGGGGGTGGTGTGGCCTTTCGGTGGTCACACCAACATTTTTGACGCTCGGTATTAAGACTTATATACGCCTCGACCCAAGGTGTCGCACTGCTCCATCTTGCCGCTGTTATATCCAGCGAGGAAGGATTGTGCCCGGTCCTCGGAGGAGCCGTGCGTCCAAGTATCGGGGCGTACCTCGCCGCCAGAGCGGCGCTGGATGTTGTCGTCGCCCACGGCGCGGGCAGTGTTGACGGCGTCGGTGACCTGCTGTTCGGTGATCGTTTCGAGCAAAGCATCCTCACCCTTGTCGGCGTAGTGCGCCCACAGTCCGGCATAGCAATCCGCTTGCAGCTCAATCTTCACTGCGTTGGAGTTCTCGCCGGGTTCGTTGTAATTGGACAAGCTGAGTGTGCCCTCTAGCTTCTGAATGTGGTGGCCAAATTCGTGGGCGACGATATACATCTGTGCCAGAGGTGCATTATCCCCACCGAAGTTGCGGAGCTGATCGAAGAACGCGGTGTCGAAATAGGCGGACTCATCGGCCGGGCAGTAGAACGGCCCGGTGGCGCCGGAGGCTTGGCCACAGCCGGACATGGTGGTGTTGTTAAAGATGACGCGGCCGGGTTCGACGTACTCGATGCCTGCCTGATCCGGCAGCTGCTGGGCCCAGACCTTGTCGACGGACTGGGCGGCGAACATGACGCGGCAGTCGTCGTACTTATTGCCGTCCTCGGCAGTTTGGCAGTGTGCGAAGGCATCCTCTCCGCTTTCCTCTGGGCCGACCTGGGTTTGGTCGGGCTGGGGGCTGCTTTCGGTGATGTCACCAAGATCGCCGCCAAGCAAGAGATAGAGGCCAATGAGGAGGAGGGAGCCGATGCCGCCGCCGGTAGCGATCATGCCGCCGCGGCCCCCGCCGCCGGAGCTTGCTCGCTTGCCATCAAAGTTGGCGCCAGATTTGAAAGTCATGGTCCAGATTTTGCCATATGCGGGCGGTGATGTGCGTGTGATGAGGGGAGCTGCGTCAAGCGGGGGTACCAGTGCTCGACGTTCGGCGGCGCTCGGTGTTTACCCCAGCGCTGAGCAAGTCTGGTGCGGGCGGTAGACTTGGGCCGTTCAAGTTCTTGCATCCCTCGGCGCGTGCTGTCTACGCGTGGCGTGTGTGGGTGCGAGCGTCAACGATGAGAAGGGATTGAACGAGAGTGCTGCGTACACATTTGGCAGGCGAACTGCGCAAAGAGATGGCGGGGGAGACCGTCACCCTGACGGGTTGGGTGGCGCGCGTCGCGACCACGGCGGTGTTATCTTCATTGACCTGCGTGATCGCTCCGGCGTTGCCCAGGTGGTTTTCCGTGAATCCGAGGTGGCTGAGCGCGCCCACGATCTGCGCTCCGAATACTGCGTTAAGGTCACCGGCGTGGTGGAGCCCCGTCCGGAGGGTTCCGCTAACGCGAACCTGGCCTCCGGTGAGATTGAGGTCAACGTTACGGATCTGGAAGTGCTCAACAAGTCTGCAGCGCTGCCATTCCAGATCGATGATCCTTCTTCCTCCGGTGAGGTCGGCGAAGAGACTCGTCTGAAGTACCGCTACCTCGATCTGCGTCGGGAGCGCCAGCACGAGGCTCTGCGCCTGCGCTCGGCAGCTAACCGCGCCGCTCGCCAGGTCCTGGATAGCCATGATTTCACTGAAATCGAAACCCCGACCCTGACCCGTTCCACCCCGGAGGGCGCTCGTGACTTCCTCGTGCCCGCCCGCCTCAAGCCGGGCAGCTGGTACGCACTCCCGCAGTCGCCGCAGCTGTTTAAGCAGCTGCTCATGGTGGCCGGCATGGAGCGTTACTACCAAATCGCTCGCTGCTACCGCGATGAGGACTTCCGCGCGGACCGTCAGCCGGAGTTTACGCAGCTCGACGTCGAGATGTCCTTCGTTGATCAGGACGATGTGATCGCTCTCGCGGAAGAAATCATCTCCGCCCTGTGGAAGCTCATCGGCTACGAGATCAAGACACCGATTCCGCGCATGACCTACGCAGACGCTATGAAGTACTACGGTTCCGATAAGCCGGACCTGCGCTTCGACATCAAGATCGTGGAATGCACCGAGTTCTTCAAGGACACCACTTTCCGCGTTTTCCAGAACGAGTACGTTGGCGCCGTCGTCATGGAAGGCGGAGCTTCCCAGCCGCGCCGTCAGTTCGATGCGTGGCAGGAATGGGCAAAGCAGCGCGGTGCGAAGGGCCTGGCTTACATCACCACCGCTGAGGACGGCACCTTGGGCGGCCCGGTGGCCAAGAACATTACTGATGCCGAGCGCGAGGGCATTGCTGAGCACGTCGGCGCCAAGCCGGGTGACGCCATCTTCTTCGCGGCTGGTGACACCAAGTCTTCTCGCGCTCTTCTGGGTGCAGCACGCGGCGAGATTGCAAAGAAGCTGAATCTCATCAAGGACGGCGACTGGGCCTTCACCTGGGTTGTGGACGCACCACTGTTCGAGCCTGCCGCTGATGCCACCGCCTCCGGCGACGTGGCTCTGGGCCACTCCAAGTGGACTGCGGTACACCACGCCTTCACTTCGCCGAAGCCGGAGTATCTGGACAACTTCGACGAGAACCCGGGTGAGGCGCTGGCCTACGCCTACGACATCGTCTGCAACGGCAACGAGATCGGCGGCGGATCTATCCGTATCCACGACCAGGACGTGCAGAAGCGTGTCTTCGACGTTATGGGCATCGGTGAGGAAGAAGCACAGGAAAAGTTCGGCTTCCTGCTCGACGCTTTCCAGTTTGGTGCCCCGCCGCACGGTGGTATCGCGTTCGGTTGGGACCGCATTGTCTCCCTGCTGGGCGGTTTCGACTCCATTCGTGACGTCATCGCCTTCCCGAAGTCCGGTGGCGGCGTGGATCCATTGACCGATGCTCCGGGCACCATTCCTGCCGAGCAGCGCAAGGAGACCGGCGTGGATTTCAAGCCGGAGAAGGCAGCCAAGGCCGCTCAGGGCGACAAGGCAGGGAAGGAGTCCTAGGTCGCTCAACTCGGTGATGTAGTTGGGCCTTCGATATGTGGAAGCAGGCAAGCAAGTGAATCCGATGGGACACGAGTCCAAGAAAAAATCTGTGGCGGATGCCGTGGTGGCGGAAGCCTCACAGATGCTCTCGCGCCGCTTTGGCGGGGAGCCTGAGCTTAGTGACGTCGAGCAACTCACTGGTTCGGGCAACGCCGTGGTGCTTCGTGCCCGCACGTCACCGAGTGCCTTTTTCCCGCATCGTTCGGTGGTCATCAAGTACAACCCAGTCACCGGGCACACCATTGATGACGCCGCCCTTCTGCGTGAGGTGGTGGCCTATCAGTTCACCACAGCGTTGTCCGAAGAGGTTCGCCCAGGCCCAGTACTGCTCGCACACGACGTCGAGAAGCGCATCTTGGTGCTGTCTGACGCCGGCGATGGCGACACCCTGGCGGACACTCTTGCCCGCAGCAATGACGAAGAACGCGGAGAGCTGCTCAGGTCCCTGGGCGGCGCGCTGGGCAAAATGCACGCGGGCACGGCTGGGCGCGAAGAGGATTACGAGGCTCTGCTGAACCGGCAGTTGCGCCGGCATCCCGAATACGCCGAGCACCAAGCCCTGCGGGATGAGTCTCTGAAAAGCTCCATCCTGATCGGTGCGGACATCCTCAGCGAAGCAGGACTGGAGCCACCAGAGCACGTCCGCGAACTAGCCCGCACCGCCATGCAGAGCTTTAGTTCTGGCCGCAACCGCGCTTTTACGCCCTTCGATCTGTCCCCAGACAACATCATCGTGGGGACAACACTGACCTTCCTGGATTATGAGTGGGCCGGTTTTCGCAACGTGGGCTTTGATGTAGCCTGCGTTGTCGCCGGCTTCCCACAGTTCCTCTTCAGCCGCCCGATTACGGACGCTGAGGCGGACGTCTTCATCCAAGCCTGGCAGCGCCGGGTCGTCGACGTGTGGCCGCAGCTGGCGGATGAGAAAACACTGCATGAGCTGATAGTCGCTTGTCTCATTGGTTGGGCTTTGTCGAGCGTGACCACCATGTATGCCGGTGGGATTGAAGGGGTAGTAGCACTGGCGGAGGGTAACGCCGAGATTTATCGTGACCCGCGTCGCTCGCTGCTGCGCCGCTCCGATCACGGCCCGTTCAGCGAGGATGAGCTCTTGATTCGGCGCGACCTTTATGAAACTTTCGAAGCGCTCTCACGTTTTGCCGCGCAGTGCAAGCACGATGGGTGCTCGACTGTTGCCGCTTTCGGTCGCGCTGTGGCCTCCCGTCTCCGGGAGTCCTGATGGGGCAGGAGTCACTCTTCGGCGACGACCAATCAGCGCCAAGCCTGCCGGGTGGCCCCGATATTTTTGCGACTCATTCGGGGGCACCGCTGGCCGCACGCATGCGGCCGCAAAGCCTCGACGAAGTAGTGGGGCAAAAGCACCTTCTGGAACCCGGGACTCCGTTGCGCCGCCTCGTCGAGGGTTCCGGCGAGGCCTCCGTCATCCTGTACGGCCCACCAGGCACCGGAAAAACGACCCTGGCTTCGCTGATCGCGTCCTCTCTGGGGGATAACTTCATCGGCCTGTCCGCCCTCGACTCCGGCGTCAAGCAGGTACGGGAAGTCATCACGCATGCCCGCCGCGAGCTGATTGAGGGCCGCCGCACAGTGCTCTTTATCGATGAGGTGCACCGCTTCTCCAAAACCCAGCAGGACGCATTGCTGGCTGCGGTGGAAAACCGGACGGTGCTACTCGTGGCAGCTACCACCGAGAACCCCTCCTTCTCCGTGGTGGCGCCTCTGCTCTCGCGTTCGCTGCTGCTGCACTTGGAGCCGCTTGACGACGCCTCCCTGCGCACTCTCGCCGAGCGAGCGCTGACGAGCGAGCGCGGCTTAGCCGGGCGAATCACCGCAACGGAAGACGCTCTGGACCAATTGGTGCTGCTTGCCGGGGGAGATGCGCGTCGCACGCTGACCTACCTCGAGGCTGCGGCTGAGGCGGTGCCGGATGGTGGCGAGCTCACCGTCGACATTCTCAAAGACAACGTCAACCGCGCGGTGGTGCGCTATGACCGTGATGGCGACCAGCACTATGACGTAGTCTCCGCGTTTATCAAGTCCATTCGCGGTTCCGACGTTGATGCTGCGTTGCACTACCTCGCCCGCATGATTGAGGCTGGCGAGGATCCACGCTTCATCGCGCGCCGGCTCATCGTGCACGCCTCAGAGGACATTGGGATGGCCGACCCGACCGCTTTGCCCACTGCCGTGGCCGCCGCGGAGGCCGCTGCGCTGATCGGCCTGCCCGAGGCGCGCATCCCGCTGGCTCAGGCCACGATCCACCTGGCTACTGCGCCGAAGTCGAATTCCGTTATTAATGCCATCAATTCTGCTCAGGCCGATGTCCGGGCCGGTAAGAGCGGTTACATCCCGCCGCACTTGCGCGACGGGCACTACGAGGGTGCTAAGCGCCTAGGTAACGCCGTCGGCTATCAGTACCCGCATGATGATCCACGCGGTGTTCTAGCCCAGCAGTATCTGCCGGAGACGCTGGCCGATGCCGAGTATTATCAGCCCACCGACCACGGAGCGGAAAAGCGCGTGCGCGAGTACCTGGGAAGGTTGCGGGACATCATCCGGGGGCGGCGTCGCTAAGCACAGCACCGGACGGGTAAAGTTGAGCGCTGACTAGAAACCTCTCAACAGTGAAGGACTTTTGCTCGTGAAGACTCATGAGATCCGGGAACGCTTTACCCAGCACTTCGTCAAGGCCGGCCACGAGGCCGTCCCCAGCGCGTCGCTGATCCTGGATGACCCGAACCTGCTCTTCGTCAACGCCGGCATGGTTCCCTTCAAGCCCTACTTCTTGGGCCAGCAGAACCCGCCTTTTGCTAACGGTACGGCGACCTCCATCCAGAAGTGCGTGCGCACCTTGGATATCGAGGAAGTAGGCATCACCACCCGCCACAACACCTTCTTCCAGATGGCAGGCAACTTCTCCTTTGGCCAGTACTTCAAGGAGGGTGCTATCACCCACGCCTGGAACCTGTTGACGAACTCGGTAGAGGATGGCGGCTTGGGGCTAGATCCCGAGCGTTTGTGGGTCACGGTCTACCTCGATGACGATGAGGCAGCCGATATCTGGCACAACAAGATCGGTGTTCCCCGCGAGCGCATTCAGCGCCTCGGCATGGAGGATAATTACTGGTCCATGGGTATCCCCGGACCGTGTGGTCCGTGTTCTGAGATTTACTATGACCGTGGTCCGGAATATGGTCAGGACGGTGGCCCCGTCGCGGACGATAACCGCTACATGGAGATCTGGAACCTGGTCTTCATGCAGAACGAGCGCGGCGAAGGCATCGGCAAGGGCAACTTTGAGATTCTCGGCCCGTTGCCTAAGAAGAACATCGATACCGGCATGGGCATCGAGCGCGTTGCCTGCATCCTGCAGGGCGTGGACAACGTCTACGAGACGGATCTGCTGCGCCCGGTCATTGACGTTGCCGAGGAACTCACCGGGGCGAAATACACGCCCGATGCACCGAAGGAAGACTTGATCCGCTTCCGCGTGGTGGCGGACCACTCGCGCACCGGCATGATGCTCATCCTGGATGGCGTTACCCCCGGTAACGAGGGCCGTGGCTATATCCTGCGCCGACTGCTGCGCCGTATCATCCGCTCCGCCAAGCTGCTGGGTGCGAAGGGTGAGACCATGGAACGCTTCATGAACACCATCATGGACACCATGACTCCGTCCTACCCGGAGATTGCGGAGAACCGTGAGCGCATCCTGCGCGTCGCCGTGGCGGAGGAGAAGGCCTTCCTCAAGACCCTGGAGTCGGGCACCAAGCTTTTCGACGAAGCTGTCGACGAGCTAAAGAGCACCTCCCGCGCGGCCACCCCGAAGGTGCTGTCCGGTGAGAAGGCTTTTGAACTGCACGATACCTATGGTTTCCCCATCGACTTGACGTTGGAGATGGCCCAAGAAGCTGGCCTTAGCGTGGACATGGAGGGCTTTGATGCCGCCATGGGCGAGCAGCGCCGCCGTGCCAAAGCTGACAACCAGGCTAAGAAGCATGGTCACGCCGACTTGTCGCTCTACCGCGAGTGGGTGGATAACCATCCGACTCTGTTCACGGGCTACGAGACCTTGGAGTCCGAAGCCAAGGTACTCGGCCTCGTCCGCGATGGCGAGAAGGTCTCTGAAGTCCAAGCAGGCGACACCGTCGAGGTAATTCTGGACCAGTCGCCGCTCTACGCCGAAGCCGGTGGCCAGACCGCCGACCGAGGCCGGATCATTGCCGGTGAAACCCTCCTTGAGGTCAATGACGTGCAGAAGATCGGCAAGAGGCTGTGGGTCCACAAAGCTACGGTGACCGCTGGTGGCCTTGAACTGGGCACTGGCGTAACAGCCGAGGTAGACCAGCAGTGGCGCCACGGTGCCGTGCAGGCGCATTCCGCCACGCACCTCATTCACGCCGCGCTGCGCCAGGTGCTGGGGCCGACCGCTGTCCAGGCTGGCTCCTTGAACCGACCGGGTTACCTGCGCTTTGACTTCAACTACACCGACCAGCTCACCCAGGTGCAGCTCGATGAGATCGCTTTGGTGACTAACCAGGCGGTAGACCAGCACTTCCCGGTCAATACCATCGAGACTTCCTTGGACAAGGCCAAGGAGATGGGCGCGATGGCCCTGTTCGGTGAGAACTATGGTTCCGAGGTCCGCGTCGTGGAGATGGGAGGGCCCTTCTCCATCGAGCTCTGCGGCGGTACCCACGTCAGCAATACTGCTGAGATTGGGCCGGTTTCGGTCCTCGGCGAATCCTCCGTGGGTTCGGGCGCGCGCCGCATCGAGGCCTATTCGGGCTTGGATGCCTTCCGTTACTACTCCAAGGAAGCAGCCCTGGTGGAAGGTGTGTCTCGCGAGCTGAAGGTCCAGACTGAGGACCTGCCGGAACGCATCGCACAGCTGACGGAGAAGCTCAAGGCCGCAGAGAAGCAGATTGCAGAGCTGCACAAGGCCCAGCTCATGTCCCAGACTGGAGAGATGATCTCCACTGCGAAGACTGTCAACGATTTCACCATCGTGGCCGTCAAGCTCCCTAAGGGTGTGAACGGCGGTGACCTGCGCACGCTGGCTTCCGACATTAAGAACCGCCTCGGTGATGTCGCTGGTGTGGTCGTCTTGGCATCGGAGAATGAGGGCGGCAAGCTGCCATTTATCGTGGGTGCTACGAAGGCCGCCATCGAGCGTGGTGTCAAGGCTGGTGACTTGGTTAAGCTGGTTTCCGGCTACGTTGATGGCAAGGGCGGCGGCAAGCCAGATATGGCTCAAGGCTCCGGCGCAAACGCCGAAGGCCTGCAAGCTGCCTTCGACGCCGTCCGTGATGAGCTCGAAACCCACTAATGGATGCGCACGAGTAGGTGTGCAGCAGTAGCTGACTCTCAGGACCAGGAGGAACACCATGGCCGTAGAGCCCGATAAGCCAGGAGCAGACGATCCCGGATCCGGGCGCCGGTTGGGTCTCGACGTCGGAACTGTCCGCATCGGCGTGGCGGTTTCCGATCGGGATGCCCGCCTGGCAATGCCGGTCGAGACCGTCCGCCGCGAAACCGGCTTTAAGGACCGCGACAAGGGTGACATCGACCGACTGCTTGAGCTTATTCACGAGTATGACGTCGTCGAGGTGGCAGTCGGTTTGCCGCGTGATCTCAAGGGCAACGGCTCATCAAGTGTTAAACATGCCAAAGAAATCGCGTTTCGTATCCGCCGCCGCTTGGCAAAAGATGACACGATAAACACACCTCCGCCTGTGCGCATGGTGGATGAGCGCCTCACCACAGTGGTGGCATCATCTGCACTGCGAGCCTCTGGCGTGTCAGAGAGACGCGGCCGTTCGGTTATCGACCAAGCGGCCGCGGTGGAAATTTTGCAATCCTGGCTGGATGCGCGCCATTTCGCGTTGAACGGCCACAGCCCTTCAAACCTAGGAGACGAAGTACGTGAGCCGTAAACCTTCACGCATCGGACGCTCGATGGAACCCCAGTACGTCAAGCGCCGCCAGCGCGGCATGGCCGTGCTTATTGCCAGCCTTGTCCTCATCATCGGCGGCCTCGGCTACATCGGTTTCCGCCTGTTGGGAGGGGGCAATACCTTGGACTATGAGGGACAAGGCAATGGTGTAACACAGCTCGTTCAGGTCCCGGAAGGCTCATCCATGGGAGAACTGGCACCTGAGCTAGCAGAAAAGAATGTGGTGAAGACGCCTGAGGCTTTCTCTTCGGCGGCCAATTCCAATCCGCGCGCGAGCCAAATCAAGCCCGGGTTTTACCGTCTCCAAGAGGAGATGAGTGCCAAATCCGCCGTGGAGGCACTGCTTGATGACGCCAACATGGTGGACTTGCTCGACGTGCACGGCGGAGCGACGTTGCTGGACGTCAACGTACTGGGGGGCGATGTCCGGTTTGGTATTTACTCCCTGATCTCGCAGGTCTCCTGTAAGGAGGGTGGTTGCGTATCCGCCGAGGAACTAGAGAAGATCGCGGCCACGGTAGACCCAGCCGAACTGGGTGCGCCGGACTGGGCCGTGGAGGAAGTCCGTGCCCGCGGCGAGGATCCCAAGCGTATTGAGGGGCTTATCGCCCCGGGACAGTACGTGCTTGACCCGAACATGGATGCCCAGGAGATCCTGACCGATCTCATCACTCGTTCGACGAAGAAGTACAACGACACCAACATTGTCGACCGCGCCCAGGCCATTGGCCTGAAACCCTATGAGCTTCTGACCGCAGCATCCCTGGTGGAGCGTGAGTCGCCGGCCGGTGAATTCGACAAGGTTGCGCGCGTCATCCTCAACCGCCTCGACGAGCCGATGCGCTTGGAGTTGGACTCCACTGTGAACTACGGGCTCGAGGACGTCGAGCTGGCCACCACCGATGAGGACCGTAACCGCGAGACCCCGTGGAATACCTATGCGAAGGATGGTCTTCCGGATTCCCCGATCGCCTCGCCGTCGGAGGAGGCCATCCAGGCTATGGAGAACCCGGCAGAGGGCAATTGGCTCTTCTTCGTCACGGTTGATGACAAGGGCACGACGGTCTTTACCGACAACTATGATGAGCACCTCGCCAACGTCGATGATGCGGTGCGCTCTGGCATCCTGGACAGCCAGCGCGAAGGCGCCGGCGAGCCACCAGCAGAGGAGCAGTAATAGGATGCCGCGCGCCGCAGTTTTAGGCAGCCCCATCGAGCATTCGTTATCCCCGGTCCTCCATAAGGCCGGCTATGATGCGCTGAATCTGAAGGACTGGGATTACACCAGGTTCGAGGTGACCGACTTGGCTGCCTTCCTCGCCGAGGTAGGGGAAGAGTACCGAGGTTTCTCGGTGACCATGCCATTGAAGTTCGACGCCTTGGCTTGCGCAGACATCGTGAGCGAGCGCGCCAAGCTCATCGGCTCTGCGAATACCTTGGTGCGCACCGCGGAGGGGTGGCGCGCGGACAACACGGATACGGAAGGCGTGCTGGGCGCACTCGATGAGCTGCTGGGCCCCTCTCAGCCCGCGACGGCTTTGCTCATCGGTGCAGGCGGTACCGCGCGGCCGGTCCTGTGGGGACTAGCCCAGCGTGGTGTCACCGATGTCACCGTGCTCAATCGCTCCGACCGCCTCGACGAGCTACGCCCGCTGGGCGACGCTCTTGGCCTCTCCCTCCACTCGGCATCTTTTGGCGAGGATCTCGCGGGGTTAGCGCGTTCGGTGGACCTCATCGTCTCCACTGTTCCCTCCGCCGTAGTGGAAGAGCATCTGACCCAGTTGGCCAAGGCTCCGGTGTTCGACGTTATCTACGATCCCTGGCCCACCCCGTTAACTGTGTATGCGGCTGCTGATGGCTATCCGACCGTCGGCGGGCACATCATGCTGGCCAACCAGGCTTATTCGCAGTTTGAACAATTTACTGGGCACACCGCGCCGCGGGCGGAGATGCTGGCTGCCCTCAACGCTGCGCTCAAGCTGCCTTAATCAACAGCATGCGCGGCAGCACCCCGCACGGTAGGCTGCGCAGTCATGGGGGATGTGCTTTTCCTGGCGTGGGGGTGCGCCTTAATCGTTTATGACCTGCGTTTCAAACGCCTGCCCAACTATCTGACCCTGCCTGCCGCCGTGCTGTCGCTGTGGTGGTTCGACCCAGCCGGGCTGCTATGGCCGGGGCTTTATATTCTGGTTGCATTGCTGAGCCGTGCCGGAAGCGTGGGCGGGGGTGATCTCAAGCTGGCGTTGCCACTGGGCATGGTGACCGCCCATGCGGCGGGAGTACCAGGGGTAGCGTTCGCGATGGTAGGGGCGTCGCTGAGCACGCTGCTCTGGGGATTCATAACGCAGGATCGGAAACCCGCGCACGGCCCCGGCATGATCATTGCCGCAGCACTCGTCGTTCTCTTTAGCCCCGACACGGTGTGATAGGCGGCCCAGTGCCCCCGAAAGAACCCCTAGCGTGTGATAATAGTCCGCATGCTTCGTTGGACTACCGCAGGTGAATCTCACGGCCAGGCACTCGTTGCACTCATCGAGCACATGCCCGCCGGGGTTCCCGTTTCCCAAGACGACATCGCTCTCCAGCTCTCTCGCCGCCGCCTCGGCTATGGCCGCGGTGCCCGCATGAAGTTCGAGGCCGATGAACTCACCTTGCTCAGCGGCATTCGCCACGGCCTGACCCTGGGCAGCCCGATTGCCATCATGATCGGCAACACGGAGTGGCCGAAGTGGACCACCATCATGTCCCCGGACGCGCTCGATCTCGATGACCCGGAGACCGCTAAGGCGATGGCATCTGGCCGCGGCGCCCCGCTTACTCGTCCCCGCCCGGGGCATGCCGATTTCGCCGGCATGGTGAAGTTTGATCACGCGGAGGCCCGTCCCATTTTGGAGCGCTCCTCTGCACGCGAGACCGCTGCTCGCGTCGCCGCGGCCACGGTCGCGCGCAACTTCCTCCGCGAAACCCTGGGAGTCGAGGTGCTGTCCCACGTCATTTCCATCGGTGCCTCAGAACCGTATGAGGGCCCGCATCCTAGCTTCGCGGACCTTGAGGCTATCGACGCTTCACCGGTACGCGCCTGCGATAAGGCGGCGGAAGAGTCCATGATCGCAGAAATCGAAACCGCGAAAAAGCAGGGAGACACTCTGGGCGGCATTGTCGAGGTGATCGTGGAAGGCCTGCCGATTGGCTTGGGCTCGCACACCTCGGGTGAAGACCGCCTCGACGCACAGCTCGCCGCCGCCTTGATGGGGATTCAGGCGATCAAGGGCGTCGAGGTCGGCGATGGCTTCGCTGAGGCCCGCCGCCGCGGGAGCGAAGCGCACGATGAAATGGTCCGCACCGACAATGGCGTGGATCGTGAGACTAACCGCGCTGGTGGTTTGGAAGGCGGCATGACCAACGGCCAGACGCTGCGCGTGCGCGCGGCGATGAAGCCGATTTCCACGGTCCCGCGTGCGCTCAAGACGGTTGACATGGCCACAGGTGGGGCGGCTACCGCTATTCACCAACGTTCCGACGTCTGCGCGGTACCGGCTGCCGGTGTCGTGGCAGAGGCGATGGTGGCGCTCGTTCTCGCGCGTGCGGTGCTGGAGAAATTCGGCGGCGATAGCCTCGCCGAAACCAAGCGCAACATCGCTGCCTACCAGGACTACGTGGCAGGCCGACTGGAGTGGGGTGACGCATGAACTCCCCACACGTCGTCCTTGTAGGACCTCCCGGTGCCGGCAAAACCACGATTGGTCGCCGCCTGTCGCGGGCACTGAATTGCGACGTTGTTGATACCGACAGCCTCATTGAGGCGCGCTATGGAAAGAAGTGCGGCGAGATTTTCTCCGAGCTGGGTGAGCCGGAATTCCGCGAAGTGGAAGCCGAGGTCGTGCGCGATGCGCTGGCTACCACCGGGGTGGTGAGCCTAGGTGGCGGTGCCGTGCTGACAGAATCGACGCGGGACTTGCTCGATAGCCTGACCGTCGTCTACCTCGACATCACACCCGAAGAAGGCGTCACCCGCACGATGGGGGGTACCAACCGCCCGATTCTCGTGTCGGCGGATCCTCTCGCGCGTTATTCGCAGCTCTTGGAGGAGCGACGGCCGCTCTACACCAAGGTTGCAGATTTAAAGGTACGCACAGGCGTGCGCTCCCCGCAGCAGGTGGTGGGCGATATTTTGAGCTTCCTCGAGACTCTCTAAAACATTTGGTGTGCTGCCATTCGCACCCCACGACGACTAATGAAGACGACTACTAGCGCTGCAGAAGGAGCCGCTCACATGCACACCATTCCCGTTAATGGACCATCCCCCTACGAGGTCACGATTGGCAGCGGCCTCAGTGCTGCGATGATTGAGCGCGCCGCGAGCATTGGTGCAGCGAAGGTAGCGATTATCCACCAGCCGCCGCTCGCCGAGGCTGCCCGCAACCTTGCTGAGCAAGCCAGCGCACAGGGCATCGACGCCTGCCCAGTCGAGGTTCCCGATGCCGAGGCTGCCAAGCAGCTTGATGTGTTGGCACGTCTGTGGGATGTGTTCGGTGACGCTGGGTTTAGCCGCCGCGATGCAGTCATCGGCCTCGGTGGCGGAGCCGTCACAGATTTGGCGGGTTTTGCCGCGGCGACGTGGATGCGCGGCATCCCGGTTATTCAGGCTCCGACGACGCTGCTGGCGATGGTTGATGCTGCCGTGGGCGGGAAGACTGGGATCAACACGGCCGCAGGAAAGAACCTCGTTGGGGCGTTCCACGAGCCGGATTCAGTCTTCGTCGATCTGGACCACTTGCGCACGCTGCCCGAAGACGAGATCATCGCTGGCTCTGCAGAAATCATCAAGACTGGCTTCATCCACGATCCACGCATCATCGAGCACTATCTAGCGGACCCCGCCGCATGCCTAAAACCGGAAGGCCTGCTTCCCGAGCTCATCGAGCGGTCCATTGCCGTCAAAGCGCACGTGGTGGGCCAGGACTTGAAGGAGTCTGGTCTGCGCGAAACCCTCAATTACGGCCACACCTTCGGTCACGCCGTGGAGCGCCGCGAGAACTATTCGTGGCGCCACGGCCGTGCGGTGGCGGTGGGCATGATGTTTATTGCGCACCTGTCCCACGCTCGGGGGCTTATCGACGCCACCCTCGTCGCCACCCACCGAGACATCCTCACCCGGATTGGGCTGCCCACCACCTATGAGCAGGGGCACTTCGAGGAGTTGCTCGACGGCATGCGGCACGACAAGAAGAACCGCGAGGGTCGCATCCGCTTCGTCGCGCTCACTGGTATTGGGGAAACAACCCGCCTCGAAGACGCCACAGAGGAGGAGTTGCGCGCAGCTTACGCGCAACTGGCCTCGTAGAGTTTCAGCTGACCCCCTAAAGCTTCAAGGAGTTCGCCATGACCATCCTCGTTCTCAACGGCCCTAACCTGAACCGTTTGGGCAAACGCCAGCCAGAGATTTACGGAAGCGAAAGCCTAGCGGATATCGAAAGCCGCGTGCGCGCCGCGGCGGGGGAGGAAGAGATCGTCTTCTTCCAGTCCAACCATGAGGGCGAACTCATCGAGCAGGTGCATCGAGCCGCCGACGAAGGCTGGCCCGTCATCATCAACCCAGGCGGCTTTACCCACACCTCGGTGGCGCTACGGGATGCCTTGGCCGAGGTAGCCGATGGCGCCGGTTTCGTCGAGGTTCACCTCTCCAACGTGCATGCACGCGAGGCTTTCCGCCAGCACTCGTACCTCAGCCCCATCGCGCGTGGTGTTATCGCAGGGCTGGGCTCCTATGGCTACGTCGCGGCACTGGGGTACTTCCTGGCAAATTAGCTATCATGGAGTATCGCTTGACAATGATTGGAGTGGTTCTCTCATGGCATTAGCCGATACTCGTTATGGCAACCGTCGCCGCAAGCTTATGACCGAGCTGTCCGGCCAGCGTATTGACGCCATTATTGTTACCCACTTGACGCACGTGCGCTACCTGACAGGTTTTTCCGGCTCGAATGGCGGTTTGTTGCTCCGCAAGGATCTCTCCGCGCTCATGGCAACTGATGGCCGCTACACCACCCAGATTGCCCAGGAAGTCCCGGATATCGAAGCCAGCCTTGGCCGCGATGTGGGCCCGCACCTGTTGGAAAAGGTATCCGATGATCTGCGGGTTGGCTACGAGGCGGACTATGTCACTGTCGCACAACTCGAGCGTCTGGAGAAGGCAAAGCCCGAAGGCGTGACGCTGGTACCCGTCACCGGGGTGATTGAGAAGATTCGCCTGGTCAAGGACAACATTGAACTCCAGAAACTGGAAGAAATTGCCGCTTTGGCAAACCAGGCGCTCACCGAGCTCATCGAGGCTGGTGAGGTAGCTGCTGGCCGCACGGAGCGACAGGTCGCTGCTGACCTGGAATACCGCATGCGCATGCTCGGTTCGGAGCGCGTGAGCTTTGACACCATCGTGGCCTCCGGCGAAAACTCCGCTAAGCCGCACCATGGTGCAGATGACCGTGAGCTGCGCAAGGGTGACTTGGTCACGATTGATTTCGGCGCTCACCTGCGCGGTTTTAACTCCGACTGCACACGCACCTTTGTCATCGGTGAGGTCACCGACTTCGCCCGCGAGATCTATGACGTCGTGCTGCGGGCCCAGGAAGCAGGCGTCAAGGCTGCGGTGCCGGGCGCGAAGCTTGTCGACGTCGACGCGGCCTGCCGCGAAATCATTACCGAGGCCGGCTATGGCGAGTACTTCGTCCACTCCACCGGCCACGGCATCGGGCTTGACGTGCACGAAGGCCCCTCCGCAGCAAAGACCGGGAAGGGCGAGTTGGCTGAAGGTATGACGCTGACCATCGAGCCAGGCATTTACGTTCCGGGCAAGGGCGGCGTTCGTATCGAGGACAGCCTTTTCATTACCTCCGGTGCGCCGAAGATCATTACGCCCTACCCGAAGGAACTTCAGGTGCTGTAGCCAGCACCCCTTCGCTCCGCTGGTGCCGTGCGTACGGTATGCTTAGACACTGTTTTCATAGTTTCGACTACAAGTAATTTGGGAGAGTCATTTCATGGCAGATACCACTGATTTCAAGAACGGTCTCGTTCTGAAGATCGACAACAAGCTGCAGCAGATTGTTGAGTTTCAGCATGTGAAGCCGGGCAAGGGCCCAGCTTTCGTGCGTACCAAGCTCAAGGACGTGGTCTCTGGCAAGGTAACGGACAAGACTTTCAACGCTGGCGTGAAGGTGGAGACCGCTAACGTCGACCGCCGCGACATGACCTACCTGTACAACGATGGCCAGAACTACGTGGTCATGGATGATAAGACCTACGAGCAGTACGAGCTGCCATTTGACAAGTTCGGCGACGCCGGCAAGTTCCTTTTGGAAAACATGCGCGTCCAGGTCTCCTTCCACGACGGTGAGGCTCTGTTCGGTGAGCTGCCGATCTCCGTCGACCTGAAGGTGGAGCACACTGAGCCGGGCCTGCAGGGTGACCGCTCCAGCGGCGGCACTAAGCCGGCGACGCTCGAGACCGGTGCTGAGATCCAGGTTCCGTTGTTCATTGAGACCGGTAACACCCTCAAGATCGATACCCGTACTGGCGAGTACCTGTCTCGCGTTAACAACTAAGATGACCCAGCCAGAGCCTAACTATAAGCGTCACACGGCGCGTTACCGTGCGCGCCGCCGAGCCGCAGATATCCTCTTCGAGGCAGAGTCGCGCGATGTTGATCCGGTAGCAATCGTGGAGGACCGCGTCGAGCTTGCCCGCGATCCGGAAAATGGTGTGGCGCCGATCGCTGAGTACACCCGCGAGATCGTCAGCGGCGCAGCTGAAGAGTTGGACGCTATCGATGACGCCATCGCCCGCTACCTTTCCAGCGAATGGTCCCTCGAGCGCATCCCTGCTGTTGACCGCGCGATCATGCGCGTAGCGGTATGGGAAATCCTCTTCAACGCGGATGTTCCCAACGCGACTGCGCTCGTCGAAGGCGTAGAGCTTGCCTCGGAGTACTCCAATGACAAGGCCGCGCCCTACATCCACGCGGTGCTGGATGACGTCATCCAAGCCCAGTCCGCGGATAGCCCGATGGCCTCGGCCTCTGCCGAGGACTCTGAGGAGCCCGCTGAGACTGCGGAAACGGAAAGGGACACCGAATAGAACCCCACCGCTAGCGTTAGCTGTTTCGCTAGCTCTCTTCAGAAAAACTCCGGCCAGCTATCCTTTGTGAACTGGCCGGAGTTTTGTCTTGGACGGGTTCAAATAGAAAACTGCCCTAGTTGACGAAGTTATTGCCAGATCTTGAGTCAGAGGCAATAACTTTGGCAACTAGGGCAGTTGCGGCGGTGGTGCTCCGTGCTATAGCAGCGAAGAGAGAAAATCCTTCGTGCGCTGGTGCTGCGGGTTGTCCAAGACCTGCTCCGGGGTGCCGGTTTCGACGACGCTGCCGCCATCCATGAAAACAATGGTGTCGGCGACCTCCCGGGCAAAGCCCATCTCGTGGGTAACAACGAGCATGGTCATGCCATCGGCGGCAAGCTCCTTCATGACGCGGAGAACCTCACCGACGAGCTCGGGGTCGAGGGCGGAGGTGGGCTCGTCGAAAAGCATCAGCTTCGGGTCCATGGCAACCGCACGGGCAATGGCGACACGCTGCTGCTGACCACCAGACAGTTGCACCGGGTAGGCCTCCGCCTTGTGCGCGAGGCCAACCTTTTCCAGCAGCTCCATGGCCTTCTTCTTGGCTTGCTCTGGGCTCTGCTTCTTTACCTGGACCGGTGCCTCGATGATGTTTTCCAGCACGGTGCGGTGGCTAAACAGGTTGAACTGTTGGAAGACCATGCCGATATCCTGGCGCTGGGCGGCGGCTTCCTTCTCGGAGATCTCATAGAGCACGCCGTTGCGCTCGCGGAAACCGATGAGCTCGCCGTCAATGTAGAGGCGGCCTGCCGTGACCTTCTCTAAGTGATTGCAGCAGCGCAGGAAGGTGGACTTGCCGGAACCGGAGGGACCCAAGAGACAGGTGACCTCGCCGGGCATGACGGTGAGGTCGATTCCTTTAAGAACCTCGAGCTGGCCGAAGGATTTGTGCACATTCTGCGCGGAGATCATGGGGGTGGTCATTAGTTCTTTACCTCCGGGATGACAGAGACGTTGCGGGGGATAGTTCCTTCGGCATCCGCTAGCGCGGCCAGCTGGCGGCCGGTGAGCTCGCGGGTGGCGCCGCGCTCAAAGCGGCGCTCCAGGAAGTATTGGCCCACCATGAGCAGAGAGGTGATGGCCAGGTACCACGTCGCGGCCACCATCAGAAGTGGAATGGGCTCGAAGAGCGCAGCGGAGATATCCGTAGCGCGGCCAAAGATTTCGGCGGTGTAGGGAATGGCAACCACAAGGGAGGAAGTCTTGAGCAGAGAAATGAACTCATTGCCGGTCGGCGGGATGATGATGCGCATGGCCTGCGGCAGCACCGTGCGGCGCATGGTCATCCACCAGCCCATTCCCAGGGCCTTGCTGGCTTCCTTCTGGCCTTCCGGAACGGAGGAGATACCGGAGCGGACAATCTCCGCCATGTATGCGGCCTCGTTCAAGCCCAAGCCCAAAACGGAAAGAAGGAATGCGTTATTGAGAACCTCGGTGAGGGAAATCTCCGCGAATCCTAGGTTGATGGATTGGTAGAGGGCTGAAAGTAGACCCCAGAAGACGAGCTGCACGTAGATTGGCGTGCCACGGAAGAGCCACAGGAAGACCCACGACACGCCACCCAGCACAGGGTTGGGGGACATGCGCATCACCGCGAGGGCAGCGCCGCCCACGACGCCGATGATCATCGCCAGGATCGTAATGGCAATGGTGTGCAGTGCAGCGGTGGCAATCCGAGTATCGAAAAGATACTGGAAATACGTTCCCCATCCGAAAGCCTCGTTGCGTGCCGAGGAGATGATGAACCACACTGCAAGCAGCGCGAGGAGGGTAGCGAAGACCCAGCGCCAAGGGTGGCGCAGTGGGCGGGCTTCGATCTTTTCTGGGGTAGTCGAAGCCGACGACTCCGACGCTGCCGGGAGAGAGGAGTTAGTCATTGATCGGCCTTTCATTAATCATTGCGTGTTCGACGAGGCCCTCGTCGACGCCCCACTTATTGAGTATCTCTGCATAGGCTCCGGTGTCGATGAGGTGTTGGAGTGCCGCGGCCACGGCGGGTCCGAGGTCAGAATCCTTGGGCACGGCGAAGCCGTAGGGTGCCGCGTCGAACATTTCGCCGACCATGGACATACGTCCATCTGAGCGGTTGACAGCCCAGGCAGAAACGGGGGAGTCCGCTGAGAGAGCATCAGCGCGCCCCATAAGTACGGCAAGAGCGGCATTGTCGCTCGTGTCATAGGGAAGAATAGTCAGGTCGCCGTCGCAGGCCTCCTGCTTGGGGCGCAGATCGTCGGTCTCCGATACCGTGGTGCGCTGCACCGCGACGGTGAGGCCACAGGGGTTGGATGGGTCCACCTCATTGGGGCCATCGGTGAGTTTCGCCCACTGAATGCCGGCGTAGAGAATATCGACGAAATCGAAGTTCTCGCGCCGCTCATCGGTATCGGTGAATCCGGAACCGCCGAGATCAATTTGTCCGGCTTGGACCGCCGGTAGAATCATGGAGAAGTCTTGCTCCACCGGCTGAAATTCAAGCCCCAATACTTGGGCGACGGCATTGGCCAAGTCCATCTCTAGGCCGATGATCGAGCCATCGGAATCCTTGAATTCAAAAGGCGCAAAAGGCGGGTTCGTGCCTACTGTAAGGACGCCATCGGCATCCTCGTACATCGCGGCAATCTCGGGAACTTCGTCCACGTTGGGCGCGGACCAGCCTTCCGGCAGCGCCGGCTCCACGTTGGTGACACAGCCGGAGAGGGTTGAGGATGCTAGCAACCCGGCAGCGCCCACGATGGCCGTTTTCTTTCTCATGCTTTAACTCTCTTGGTAGCTAGCGGCTTTGCGCCGGTCCACAACGATGAAAATGGCCACGATAATGCCACCAATCGCGAACATAAGCAGGATCAGTGGTGTGGAGGCGTCTTGGTCAGCGCCCCACGGCCACAACGCACGCAGGGAGCCGAGCATGAAACCAGCCATGGCTGCAAGGGTGATATCGCGGTGATTATCCAGCAGGTAGTTCAACACCTTGACGAAAGCTGCGAGGCCACACACCGCGCCGAGCGCGAAGACACCCACGACGACCATGTTGCGGTCTGAGACCGCACCGATAATCGGCGCGTAGAGGCCCATGGTCAGCAAAATAAGGGAGCCTGAGACACCGGGAAGAACGAGCGCGCACACAGCCACCATGGCCGCTAGGAAAACCACGAGCAGGTTGGGGTCTTCCACTGGGGTGGAGGTGAAGCCGGTGACGAAGAAGATTGCGACGGCGGCGATAACAAGCGCGGCGATGGACGCGGGTGAAACGCGCGACATCATGCTCAGCGGCACGATGATAGACACGGCGACCATGCCGAGGAAGAGCGCGCTGGATAGCGAAACCTGGCCCTCCACAAAGTTATGGAGGATCGTGGAGAAGCCGAAAACGGCGACGAACATGCCGACGGCAACGGAGACGAGGAAGCCCCATTCGACCTTCTTGAAACGGCCGGAGATGAGATCATTGGCGTTATGCAAAGCGCGCTCATAGATGCCGACGATGAGCGCAACGGTGCCGCCGGAGATTCCGGGGACTAACTCGGCCATGCCAATAAGGGCGCCGCGAATGGCGTTGAAAAGATAATGCATAAACCGAAAGTAACCTTGACTGTCTACCCGGTGGGATTGCCGTGCCGGGAAGAGCGGGTGAGCAGATGACTTTTTATTCTCTCACCTCAACGCAGGCTTATGCAAACTATTCAATCAGTAGAAGGATATACGCCTTTTACATCGGCAGGCGCTTGGATACTTCGCCGTAGATCGATCCCAGGATGGCGAAGACAGTGAGGCCGACGAGGCCGTCGAGAAGCACTGCGTAGAAATTATTCAGCTGAGGATCGTTGGAGGAAGCCGTGGACTTGCGCAGTTCTTGATAGTAAGAAGATCCTTCAACCTTGGTGGATATCTGCTTGTCCGCGCTAGATTCGGCGGCAGTAGCAGCGGCGGTGCCGCCTACGGTGAGGGCAATGGCGGTGCTCACAGCGATGATAGTGCGACGCATGGCGACGGGTTCCTTTCCGTTGAAAACGCTAACACCCCACAACAAGCTCTGTTGTGGGGTGGAATTGTGCCCCTGGTGAGACTCGAACTCACACTACACGGGTTTTGAATCCGTTGCCTCTGCCAATTGGGCTACAGGGGCGCACAAGCAACGATACTAGCGCAGCGGACCAATTCGAACCTAATTGCCTGCCTGTGGCCCTCGACGGTGTCATTGAGCGCAACACGTTAGGATGGGCCGGGTGACTACTTCTCAGCCTCGACTCCTGCTCATTGATGGCCACTCCATGGCCTTTCGCGCATTTTATGCACTGCCCGCAGAGAACTTCTCCACCTCGGGCGGTCAGCACACTAATGCGGTGTATGGCTTTCTTTCCATGTTGGCGAACATTCTGACTGAGGAAAAGCCGGACTTTGTCGCGGTGGCCTTCGATGTGGGGCGAAAGACCTTCCGCACGGAGATGTTCCCGGAGTATAAGGCGCAGCGTGAGGCCGCCCCCGAAGAGTTCCGCGGCCAGGTCGAGCTCATCCGTGAGGTTTTGGAGACGCTTGGAATCACTACGCTGTCGCGCGATAACTTCGAAGCTGACGACATCGTGGCGACGTTGTCCACTCAGGCCGGCGCGGATTATGAGACCTTCCTGGTCACTGGTGACCGCGACTATTTGCAGCTTGTCGACGACTCCACGACCGTCCTCTATCCCATGCGCGGAGTCTCCAAGCTGCACCGCTTTACCCCGGAGGCAGTAGAAGAGAAGTATGGCCTCAGCCCCGAGCAATACCCAGATTTCGCAGCCCTGCGCGGGGACCCCTCCGATAACCTGCCGTCTGTCCCGAAGGTGGGGGAGAAGACCGCCACGAAATGGATCACGCAGTACGGCTCTTTGGATGGCCTCATCGAGCACGCCGAGGAGATAAAGGGCGTGGCGGGGCAAAACTTCCGCGATCGCATCGAGCAGGTCGAGCTCAACCGACAGCTCACACAGATGGTGACGGATATGGACCTCGAGGTCGGCCCGGCGGACCTCGGCTTTAAGGGTGCCGTGTCTAGCGAGGTGGCAGCTCGCTTTGATGAATTGGAATTCGGCACGAATCTGCGCGAGCGGGTCCTCAACGCCGTACCGCATGACGCAGCAGCTGAAGCCGCGGCGGCTGAGGAGGCACCAGACGTATCGGTGACCGTGGTAGACACTCCGCTGGCTGAGTGGCTCGAGGACAAAGAACACGTAGCGGTCTTCGTGCAAGGCGACGGAACACCGGGCGCGGGTGATGCCGCCGCACTAGCACTCGTCGATTCCTCCTTCGAGGGACTCCAGATTGAATTGGCGGACCTGGACGCGGCCGATGACGCCGCACTGGCTGCCTGGTTGGAATCGGATGCGCCGAAGTACCTCCACGAGGCAAAGGCGGCATGGCATATGTTGTCCGGCCGGGGAATCGAGCTGCAAGGAATTGCCCACGACACCGCTCTCGCCGCCTATCTCTTGCGGCCGGGCCAGCGCACCTACGCCTTGACGGATGTGTACCAGCGCCATCTGCAGAAGTCCCTTGGGGCCGCCACGGAGCAGCTCTCCCTCTTGGATGACAATCAGCTTGTGGAACAGGCCGGCGCCATCATGGAGCTGGCGGCAGAATTGACGAGTCAACTCCAGGAGATTGATTCCTTCGAGCTGTATACCGACCTCGAGCTGCCTCTGGTGAGCATCCTGGCGCGCATGGAAGCCGCCGGCATCGCAGTGGACCGAGACGTCCTGGAGACGCAGCGCGATGCCTTCATCGAGCAGGTTAACGAGCAAGAGCGCGCTGCCCGCGAGCTCGCTGGTGACGATTCCCTCAACCTGAACTCCCCGAAGCAGCTGCAGGCAGTGCTTTTTGAGACCTTCGATATGCCAAAGACGAAGAAGACCAAGACCGGCTATTCCACCGCGGCCAAGGAAATCGAGCAGCTCGCTGCTACCCACCCGCACCCCTTCTTGGACCACCTGCTGGCGCACCGCGAATATCAGAAGATGAAAACGACGCTGGAGGGGCTCATCAAGACCATCCAGCCGGATGGCCGCATCCACACCACGTTCAACCAGACTGTGACCTCAACGGGCCGGTTGTCCTCCACGGAGCCGAACCTGCAAAACATTCCGGTGCGCACGGAGGCGGGGCGCCAGATCCGCTCGGCCTTCGTGGTGGGGGAAGGCTATGAAACCCTGATTACGGCGGACTACTCGCAGATCGAGATGCGCGTTATGGCGCACTTGTCTGCAGATCCGGGCCTTATCGAGGCCTACCGTGAGGGCGAGGATCTGCACAACTACGTCGGCTCCAAGGTCTTTGACGTTCCGGTGGATGAGGTCACGCCGGAGCTGCGCCGCCGCGTCAAAGCCATGTCCTATGGCCTTGTGTATGGTCTTTCCGCTTATGGTCTGTCGCAGCAGCTAGGTATCCCGGCACGTGAAGCCAAGGAGATCATGGAGAGCTACTTCGAACGCTTCGGTGGCGTGAAGCGCTATCTCGATGAGGTTGTCGTGCAGGCCCGCAAGGATGGCTACACCTCCACGGTCTTCGGGCGCCGCCGCTATCTACCGGAGCTCAACTCCGATAACCGTGTGGCGCGCGAAAACGCCGAGCGCGCGGCCCTCAATGCGCCCATCCAGGGCACAGCGGCAGACATCATCAAGGTCGCCATGATCCGCGTGGACAAGGCCTTGGAAGGCATGGCTTCACGCGTGCTCCTCCAAGTTCACGACGAACTCGTTGTGGAGGTAGCTCCAGGTGAAACCGAGAAAGTCCAGAGCATCCTAGAACGCGAAATGGACAAGGCTATCGAGTTGACCGTGCCCCTCGAGGTTTCCGTGGGGGAGGGGAAGAACTGGGACGCCGCAGCGCACTAGGGAGCGCTTTAGGGATTTAAGTCAAGCCCACCGCGCGCTCGTCCTCGGTGGGCGTGCGGCGCTCCACCAAGCACCCGGCGAGGAGATCGAAGGGAGTTTGTCCCAGCAGTAGGACGCTCAATCCGAGGATGGCCAAAATGGTTGCCTCAACATAGGGGAGTCCTGTCAGTGCAACAAGGGTGAGGAGTAGCCAGCTGTTGCGAATTGCAGCGCTGGCGATTCCGGGACGCTCGGCGATGACCTCCAGCTTCAGCGACCACTTGCCCAGGGAGGTTTGCTTTGTCGCCTCCGCCCACACCCGGTAGACGTAGAAGACGAGGGCGAGGGCGACGATGTCATATATGGCGCCCGCCCTGCCTGTGAGTGCGGCATCGGTGCTGAGGTTGATGAGCCACTTGAGCACCACGATGACGGCGGCGGCGAGGAAAGCGTCGATCCACCACGCCACCGTGCGGCGCAGAAAAATCCCGAGGCGTTCTAAAAGCATGGCTGCCAGCTTAGTTCGCTGCGGCCGGCAAACTCCGCAACAGGGTGGGCGGTGCCGGCCTAGCGCGCTTCGCAGACGAAGATGGCGGTACCGGGGAAAATGGCTCCCCTTTCAGGAGACCACTGGCCCCAAGTGATGTCGAGGCCCTCTGGCCACTCGGGCTCGATGAGGTTGTAAATTTCAAATGAACCACGCACCTGGAGCGCTCGCACCCAATCGCCCATCGTGCGGTGAAACTCAGCATAGGTGAGCTCGCCGTTGGCATCCTGCTCGAGGTAGGCGCGCTCGAAATAGGACAGCTGTGCAGTGAGGTCCTGTGGATCATCGGGGAAGACCCAACGCATGGGGTGTGGCACAGAAAAGACGAAGCGGCCACGAGGGCGCAGAACGCGGTGAACTTCGTACAGTGCCTGGTCAAGGTCGGCTACGAAGGGAAGGGCCCCGAAGGCAGAAAAAGCGATGTCAAAGACTTTATCGCGATAGGGAAGCGCCAGGGCATCTGCTTGAACGAGCGGTAGGCCAGTCTCGGCATGGGAGAGCATTCCAGGCGAGAGATCGAAGCCCGTCGCAAAGCGCGCGCGTCCTTGCAACCACTGCGTACACGGCGCGGAGCCGCAGCCGAGCTCGAGGACGGTAGCGGAGGAGACGTCGCCAAGCAGCTGCGCTTCAGCCTCATGCAGCATTTCCGGACACCAGTAGAAAGAGGATAGATACTCGGGATGATCTGCGTGGTAGGAGTCGGCGTCATCATCCCAGAAATTACGATTGGCTGCGGATGCAGAAAACGATGCTGAAGACATTGTTCCTCCCCCAATTTCTTTTTCGTGTCGTATTTGCCGTTTTAGCTGCGAGGATGTAGGGTTGTACGGGCGTGTCTATGACTCGGGACGCGCTGGGCTACTGTAGGAGAGCTTGGCACGGCTGCGAGTCGGGATTGAAATCCATCTTAAGTCTTGCGTATGTGCGCTGCTTAATGACGCTTTTCAAGAGACGCGTAACTGTCCAATTACGATCTCCTACGTTTATTCGGAGCATAACTACATGCCAACTTCTAACACCCCTCAGGTTGCGATCAACGACATCGGAACCGCAGAGGACTTCCTCGCAGCTGTCGACGCCACCATCAAGTACTTCAACGATGGTGACATCGTCGAGGGCACCGTGGTCAAGGTTGACCACGACGAGGTCCTGCTCGACATCGGTTACAAGACCGAAGGCGTCATCCCGTCCCGCGAGCTCTCCATCAAGCACGACGTCAACCCGGATGAGGTTGTCGAGGTCGGCGACGAGATCGACGCTCTTGTTCTCACCAAGGAGGACAAGGAAGGCCGTCTGATCCTGTCCAAGAAGCGCGCACAGTACGAGCGCGCTTGGGGCGCCGTCGAAGAGCTGCACGCCAAGGAAGAGCCGGTTACCGGTACCGTCATCGAGGTTGTCAAGGGTGGTCTCATCCTGGACATCGGCCTCCGTGGCTTCCTCCCGGCTTCCCTCGTTGAGATGCGTCGCGTTCGCGACCTGGAGCCGTACATCGGCCAGGAGCTCGAGGCCAAGATCATCGAGCTGGACAAGCAGCGCAACAACGTTGTCCTGTCTCGCCGCGCATACCTCGAGCAGACCCAGTCCGAGGTCCGCTCCGAGTTCCTGCACCAGCTGCAGAAGGGCCAGGTCCGCAAGGGCGTTGTCTCCTCCATCGTCAACTTCGGCGCCTTCGTCGATCTCGGCGGTGTCGACGGCCTGGTTCACGTTTCCGAGCTGTCCTGGAAGCACATCGACCACCCGTCCGAGGTTGTCACCGTGGGCGACGAGGTCACCGTCGAGGTCCTCGACGTCGACCTGGACCGCGAGCGCGTGTCCCTGTCCCTGAAGGCAACCCAGGAGGATCCGTGGCGCGTCTTCGCCCGCACTCACGCTGTGGGCCAGATCGTCCCGGGCAAGGTCACCAAGCTCGTCCCGTTCGGCGCCTTCGTTCGCGTCGAGGAGGGCATCGAGGGCCTCGTCCACATCTCCGAGCTGGCTCAGCGCCACGTGGAGGTTCCGGACCAGGTTGTCAACGTTGGCCAGGAAGTCATGGTCAAGGTCATCGACATCGACCTCGAGCGTCGCCGCATCTCCCTGTCCGTTAAGCAGGCAGACGAGGACTACACCGACGAGTTCGATCCGTCCAAGTACGGCATGGCTGACTCCTACGACGAGCAGGGCAACTACGTGTTCCCGGAGGGCTTCGACCCGGAGACCAACGAGTGGCTCGAGGGCTACGACGAGCAGCGTCAGGCTTGGGAGGCTCGCTACGCCGAGTCCGAGCGTCGCTTCAACCTGCACACCGCTCAGATCGAGCGCAACCGTGCTGCAGCTGCTGAGGCCGCCGAGTCCGCTGCTAACTCCAACTACTCTTCTGAGTCCCAGGATGCAGCTCCGGCATCCGATTCTCAGGCAGAGGTTGGCGGCTCCCTCGCATCCGACGAGCAGCTCGCTGCTCTGCGCGACAAGCTCGCTGGCAACTAAGGACATTGCTTCTTAGGAAAGGCCGTCTTTCCCCGCTGGGGGAGAGGCGGCCTTTCGCGTATCCTAAGCCGGTATGAAACTGATTGGACTTACCGGCGGAATCGGCAGCGGAAAATCGACCGTAGCGAAACTCCTCGTGCAGGAAGGCTGGGTACTGGTGGATGCAGACCGCATCGCCCGTGACATCGTTGAACCGGGTCAGCCGGCACTCACTGAACTGGCGGAGGCCTTCGGACAGGACATTCTGCTCCCCGATGGGAGTCTTGACCGCGGGCTCTTGGCCTCCCGTGCTTTCGCCAGCCGCGAGAAAACCGATCTCCTTAATTCCATTACCCACCCGCGGATTCAGGAGGAAACCCAAGCACGCTTCGAGGCAGCGCGCCAAGGCGGTGCCGAGTTCGTGGTTTATGACATGCCGCTCCTCGTCGATAAAGGGCTCCACAGAGACATGGATGCCACCATCGTCGTCGACGTCGACGCAGAGGAGCGAGTGCGCCGACTTGTCGAGTACCGCGGCCTGGAGGAAAGCGATGCGCGCCGACGGATAGCCGCGCAGATCCCGGATGATGTGCGCCGCGCCGCCGCCGACTTCGTCATTGATAACAACGGCCCCCGCGAAGCGCTCGATGGGCAGGTCGCGGGGGTCGTCGAGAAGCTGCGTGCACTCCTAGGCTCACCCGATAGCTAAGAATCTCTTTCTAACTATCGCGTTGCTACGACGTCTGAGACGGCGATGTGGTCATTGTTTTCCATGTCTTCACCCACAAAATCGAGGTCCGTGCGCATAAGCATGGTGTTGTAGTCGCGCCACGACGTTAGCGTGTAATACAGGTGCTGATCATCCTGGTTTGGCAGCACGAAGGGCGCGTAGGTGTCGTTGAGAGGTTGGCCGCTGACGACCTTTGTGGTCTCGGCGCTGACTAGCATGCGGCGTGGCGACCACGGTCCCTCCGGACTATCCGCAGTGCGCATGACGATGCCTTCACCTTCCACCCCGTACATGGTGACGAACTTGCCCAAGTACTGGTTGTAGGCGACGGAGAGCTCTGAGACCTTACCGTCAAGCACTTCGCTAGCTTGTGCGGGGTCCTTTACCCAGGAGCCATCAGAGTAGTAGCTGAAGGCACGTTCGTTGGGGAATTCCGACTTTGGTGCGCGCGATAGGTAAGCGGGGCCGCGGCGGCCGTTGCCCGTGGTGAAGCGGTAGACATAGTCCCCGTGCTCGATGTAGGCCGATTGCTGTAGTTTCTCAAAACCGGCGCGATAGTTGGCCCCGCCAGGGATGGGCGCGTTCGCACCGTGGCTAGCGTTGGTGCGTGTGGCCTCCGGAACCGCGCGCCACGTGACTCCGCCATCGGTGGACTTCACCGTCGCGGCATAGTTGGTGGACCAGCCTGTGTTCGGGTCGTGCCACGAGCGCACGGACATGTAGTCAACGTAATGCACGCCGTCAACAACGATGCCCGCGGTGGGGATCGTGGTGCGCTCACCGTTGGTATCGGCATCCCCAACCTTTTGTGAAGGAATGAACTCCTTTGCCCGGCCATTGTCGGACCAGCCGCCAGTAGTCAGTGCCTCCTCGAGACGTAGGCCGTCGCCATAATCGTGGTCCGTCGTGCGCAACAGGAGGTTAGAACGCCAACCATCGCCCTGGCCGACGCAGTCCATGGAGTCACCGAAGACGTAGTAGGAATTACCTGCGTCATCAGAGTAGGCGATGCCCAGATCGGTCCCGGAGATGCCAAACTTTTGATCCGTGCGGTTGGGTGAACCGGAACCGGTGATCAGCTGCATGATCTGGGTGGGCCCGCCAGTGATTTGGCGCTGGTTATAGTTGCTGCGCTGCCCATTCGCAGACTCTCCCGGCTTTCCCGAACGGGAGGAGCTGCCGAAGAGCGCATCGAGCCCACCGAGAGAGGATCCACCGGCTGGACCGGAAGCCTTCGGAGTGGAGGTAAAGCTACCAGACTTCGAGTAGGGCGTACACGGCGCGGCGAAGGCCGAGGGTGTCTGGGTTAGTACGGCGAGGGGGAGCAGCCCGGCAATCGTCAGGGTGCTGGCAAGGGAACGGAACTTCATGCCAGCCGATTCTAAAGGAAGGCGGGAACTTTTAAAGGATATGGCGGATAAAATTTACCTGCTGCTCTCATCCCGTTCATGTCTGCGGTTTATTCTCCCCCTTCATGGGAACCTGGGACGTTGGGCCTTTTGATAATCATGCCGCGTGCGAAGTGCTCGCGGATATTCGTGACGGTTCCTTCGACCTCGATGCATTCAAAAAGAGCTGCGTGGATTCGCCCATTGATATCGACGACGCCGAGATTGTCATCGCCTTGGGAGCGCTGGCCACGGCGCCGGCCGACAAGCTGCCTCCGGGGATCAGCGCTGACGCTGTCAAGGCGCTGCGCACACCGCAGACTCGGGCGTGGTTGCGCAAGCGGATCAACACGGCGATGGAGCCGGACAAATCCGCAATCTATGCGCTCTGGGAGACCACCGGTGAGCTTGAGCTGTGGCTGCGCACCACGCGTGCGGCGCTGCCCTAAGCCGCTGTCCTAGCAGGTTTCGTCCGCGCCGCGTTAGACTGGTCGGCATGGCTTTTGCTGCTGAACACCCTATCCTGCCGGTCTCTGAACACCGCCCAGTCGGCGAAGTTGAGCGCCGCTCGGCCGAGTTTCGTGTTGAGTCCGAGTACCAGCCCGCCGGTGACCAACCTGCGGCGATCGCGGAACTCAACGAACGCCTCAACCGCGGAGAGCGCGACGTCGTCCTCATGGGTGCCACGGGCACCGGTAAGTCAGCGACCGCTGCGTGGCTCATTGAACAGCAGCAGCGCCCGACACTGGTGATGGCACCAAATAAAACACTGGCAGCACAGCTGGCAAATGAGCTGCGCCAACTCCTGCCACACAACGCGGTTGAGTATTTCGTATCCTATTACGACTACTACCAACCGGAGGCCTATATCGCGCAGACGGACACCTACATTGAGAAGGATTCCTCTATCAACGAGGACGTGGAGCGCCTGCGCCACTCGGCAACGTCGGCCCTGCTCTCTCGCCGTGATGTCGTCGTCGTCTCCTCAGTGTCCTGCATCTATGGCCTTGGCACCCCGCAGTCCTACCTTGACCGCTCCGTCGTGCTCGAGGAAGGGGAGGAAATTGACCGCGATCGCTTCCTGCGTCTGCTCGTCGATATTCAGTATGAGCGCAATGACGTGGGCTTTACGCGCGGAACCTTCCGCGCCAAGGGCGATACCGTGGATATCATCCCCGCCTACGAAGAGCGTGCGGTACGCATCGAGTTCTTTGGTGATGACGTGGACGAGCTCTATTACATCCATCCGCTCACGGGTGATGTTCTGGAGCGGGTCGATGAGGTGCGGATTTTTCCCGCGACCCACTACGTAGCAGGCCCAGAGCGTATGGCCCGTGCCATTGAGGACATCAAGGAGGAGCTCGCGGAGCGCCTCGCCGAGCTGGAGAACCGCGGCAAGTTGCTCGAAGCGCAGCGCCTGCGCATGCGTACCGAATACGACCTCGAGATGATTGAGCAGGTGGGCTTTTGCTCCGGCATTGAGAACTACTCGCGCCACGTTGATGGCCGCCCCGCCGGTTCCGCGCCGGCGACGCTCTTGGATTATTTCCCAGAGGACTTCCTCACCATCATCGATGAGTCTCACGTGACCGTCCCGCAGATCGGCGGCATGTTTGAGGGCGATATGGCGCGCAAGCGCAACCTCGTGGAGTTTGGCTTCCGTCTTCCTTCTGCCGTAGACAACCGGCCGTTGACCTTCGATGAGTTTGAGGAGCGCGTCGGCCAAACCGTCTACATGTCGGCCACACCGGGCGATTTCGAAATGACGGCTTCCGGCGGCGAGTTCGTGGAACAGGTTATTCGCCCCACCGGCCTCGTAGACCCCAAGGTGACGGTCAAGCCCACCAAGGGCCAGATTGATGATCTCATCGATGAGGTTCGCGCCCGTACCGCGAAGCAGGAGCGCGTCCTAGTCACGACCTTGACCAAACGTATGGCGGAGGACCTCACAGATTACTTGCTGGAACACGGCATCAAGGTGCGCTACCTCCACTCGGATATTGACACGCTCCAGCGCGTGGAGCTGTTGCGCCAGCTGCGCTTGGGTGAGTTCGATGTCCTCGTGGGCATCAACCTGCTGCGTGAGGGCCTCGACCTTCCTGAAGTTTCACTCGTTGCGATCTTGGATGCCGATAAGGAAGGTTTCCTGCGCTCCACCACCTCGCTTATTCAGACGATTGGCCGCGCCGCCCGAAACGTCTCCGGTGAGGTCATCATGTACGCGGATAAAATTACGGACTCGATGCAGGAGGCGATCGAGGAGACCGAGCGTCGCCGAGAGAAGCAGATTGCGTATAACAAGGAGCACGGCATTGACCCGCAGCCGCTGCGCAAAAAGATCGCCGACATTTTGGACCAGGTCTATGAGAACGCCGATGAGCAGGGGCAAGACGCGGATCCCACGGCCATCGTCGACAAGCCGGATGTGTCCTCCATGGCAGCCGACGAGGTGCAGGCGCTTATCGACGACCTGACGACCCAAATGCGAGAGGCTGCCCGAGAGCTCAAGTTCGAGTTGGCGGGGCGTTTGCGCGATGAGATCGCTGATCTGAAAAAGGAGCAACGCGGTCTTAAGGAGGCCGGGATCTAATGGCGCGCCCAGTGCTGAAATTTGCCTACTCAATATGCGGGTAAAACCAATCTCTGCGTAGAAGGCCGTGTCATACTGTTAAGGATTAATCGCTACTTATAAGGAGAATCATGCTGAGCTACAACGTCATCGCCGTCGGAACCGATGGCTCTCAGACTTCCATGCGCGCTGTCCGTTCTGCCGCATCCATGGCGCGCGCCTATGACGCGACGCTGATTATCGTGTCCGCTTTCTACAACCACTCTGGTTCGATGCTCGGCGCCCCGAACTCGGAGGACGCACGAGTACCGGTGGTGAGCGAGGAGATGTCGGAAAGCTTCCTCAGCAATGCTGCGGAGATCGCGCACGGTGAGGGTGCGAAGCGCATTGAAATCATTGCTAAGTCTGGTGACCCCGTGAATTCGCTCCTCGAGGTGGGCAAGGACTACGACGTGGATATGTTCGTCGTGGGCAACAAGGGAATTCACTCGGTGCGCGGTCGAGTGTTTGGCTCCGTAGCGACGGAGCTCACGCGCAAGGCCCACGCCGACGTCGTGGTGGTCAACACCACTGACTAGGGCAGTGCACCGCGCGCGTATCCTCGTGCGCGCTGATCGACGTGAACGCGCCAGCGTTGTTAGACTAGCTGGTGCGCAAAAGCTTTAAAATTTTGTCAAGCGGTGGCCCCACGGTTGGGGCCAGCGAAGAAAGGTCATCATGAGCGATTACAACAAGATCGTGGTCGGTACCGACGGTTCCAAGTCCTCCTTGCTCGCAGTGGAGCGTGCCGCCAAGATCGCCGCAGCCTTCGATGCCACCCTCATCATCGGTTGCGCCTACTACGAGAATCAGGAGCAGGCTTCCAAGACGCTGCGCCAGGATTCCGTGACGATTCTCGGTGATGAGAAGGCCCAGGCCAACCTCGCTTCCGGCAAGGAACACGCAGAGAAATTCGGCGTGACGAAGGTGGAGACCGCTGTGCGCCCGGGAACCCCGGTTCAGGCCCTGATGTCCATCGTCAACGACAACAAGGCAGACCTGCTCGTCGTCGGTAACCGCGGAATTAACTCCCTGACCGGCCGCCTCCTCGGTTCGGTTCCGGCGGATGTCGCACGTCAGTCTGACTGTGACGTTATGATTGTTCACACTGTGAGCTAGGACGCTAGTCGTCACGGCGCGCATGCTCCGGAGAAGTCCTTAGCATTGAGGAAGTCTCTGGGCCTGCGCGCCGTTTTGTTTCTAACGAGCTTTAGTCGCTCAATCGCAGCTCGCGGTAAGCGCGGGCAAGAACGTTGCCATCCGTCCCCTGAATGAGTGGGATATCGAAGGAGGTCTGCTCGTTGACCTTCACCAAAGGCGCGAGCGAACCGTGTGCGAGCAGCTGCTCCTGTGGGCTGAGGTTGCGGATCGCCACGGCCGCTACGTGGTTGGGGTGCTCCGCCGCCGCGTCTGCATAGGTAAGAGGATCGTGCTGACCGTCGTCGCCGATGAGCAGCCAGCGGAGCTTCGGGAAAGCAATGAAGAGGTTGCGGAGCTGCACGCGCTTGTGCTCCTGACCATTGCGGAAGAGGCCGGTGGGGGTAGGACCCCAGTCTGTCAGCAGCAGGGGACCACGCGGGAAGCCCTTCTCCGCCATGAAGTTAACCAAGGTGTCGTAGGTGTTCCAGGCGCCGGTGGAGAGGTAAATGAAGGGGATATCGGGGTGATGTTGGGCGATTTCCCGGTAGAACCGTGCCATACCTTCGACGGGGGTGCGGGTATTGGTGCGTTTAACCCACGAGTTCCATGCTGCAATCATTGCGCGCGGGAGCCACGTCACCATGATGGTGTCATCTATGTCGCTGACCACGCCGAACGTGGTGTCCTTGTCCACGATGAGCACTTCCGAGGTCACCGCGTCCGCGCCTTTGGCACGGATGGTGACCTCGTGCCAGCCGGGCTCTAGGCCGTGGTTGTAGACGAGGATATCGATGTAGCCGTTGTCGTTCGTGGTTCCCGATACCGTCTTCCCACCAACCGTGACTTCGACCTCGTGGTCTGTGACCTGAATGGTGAAGAACTGGCGGTAGCCACGCTGCGCCCAGGTATCCGTTTCTTCAGCCGTCGGGTCATGCATGAGGACACGGCCCAGAACACGGACGAATTCTTCATTGCCGTAACCGGCATAGCCAGTGATGCTGGGTTGCCACCCTTTGCGCGCCGAGCGCTTGAGCGAGAGGGAATTTACAGTGAATTCGACTTTGCGGGCGATATCGGAAAGAGCCATGGGCACCAGACTATCCGAAAACCTCCGCATAACGGCCGGTGATGGTCAAGGACTGCGTCGCACGCGTGAG
Source organism: Corynebacterium hiratae (assembly GCF_009708045.1). NCBI lineage: Bacteria > Bacillati > Actinomycetota > Actinomycetes > Mycobacteriales > Corynebacteriaceae > Corynebacterium > Corynebacterium hiratae. The sequence continues at coordinate 193,693 of NZ_VIOG01000005.1, forward strand.
CGCAACATAGAGGTTGTGCAAACCCTGTGGGGAGGCTGCCACGATGTCATCGGGGTTGACCACCGTGACGTGATCAAACTCGAGGCCTTTGATCTCCTCGACGTTGGCAGCCGTGATCACGGCGCGCAGGCGCCCGTCCTCATCCTCAAATGTCCTCGGCTCCGCATCGGTGGCGTCGTCGTGCCAGACAACGTCAACACCATCGCGCACCGCGATGCTCGGCGTGGCCTCAGGGTTGATTTCTTCCAACAGCCGATTGGCTAATTCCGTAACCGGGCGTGGGGTGCGGTAGTTGACCGTCAACCCGTGCAGTCGGAAGCGCTCTCCAACAAAAGGCTCGAGCGTCTCGCCCCAGTCATCCACACCGGCGGGCGCTCCAGTCTGGGACGTATCGCCCACGAGCGTCATCCATCGCGAGGGGCTACGCCGGAAAATCATGCGCCATTCCATGGGGGTAAGTTCTTGGGCTTCGTCAACGATGACGTGCCCGTAGGCCCACGTGTAGTCTTCCCGGGCCCGCTGGGCGGTGGTGCGAGAATCCCGAACCTCGTGACGGCGAGCGAGGTGCTCGGCGTCGATGACATCGTGCGCAGAGAGGATCTCGGCTTCGAACATGTCATCATCGTTGTCAGTGGAATCAGAGGAACTCAGGATATCGAGGGCGTCTTCTGCCTCCGCGACCTGTTCGCGCCATTCCTTCTCCTCGGCGGCGCGCTCTGCTTCGGGGTCAGGCATGCCGATGAGGACCGCGAGCTCGTCGAGAAGCGCGGCGTCGGAGGCCGCCCATGACGTACCCTCTTCGCGGTAGAGGGCACCGCGGGTTTCGTCATCATAAGCGTAGGCTGCCGTATCGATTCGTTCGGCGCTACTCAGGAGATTGGCGAGTACCTCGGTAGGCGTGAGATGGGGCCAGAACTCGTCGATGAGTTCTGTGACCTGTGGTTCTTCGGCGAGGTCATCGTGGAGCTGATCCACGTCCGCGCGGGAGAGCAGGTTGACACCACCCAGCGGGTCAGAACCGATGCGTTCGGCCATCTGCTGGGCCAGAGACTCGATGAGGTGTTCCGCAAACGCCGCTTGAGCGTCGTTGTGCGGCTTCCGCGAGCGTCGCGCGCGGGTACGCGCCGCTTTGACCATAGCTGGGGTGACGGTGAGCTCGAGCCGATCGATCTCCACCGTGCGCGGCTGCTCCGGTAGGCGCTGATAATCCTTGACCGCGTTGCCGAGGATTTCCACCATGGCAGCGGAGCCCTTGATCTCGCGGGCGAGCAAGGACTCCGAGTGAGTGGCCTCGATGCCGGGGAAGAGGGAAGAGATGGTGGAAAGCACGACGCCGGTTTCACCAAGTTCCGGGAGCACGCGGGAAATGTATTCCAGGAAGGTGGAGTTGGGGCCCACGATCAGCACGCCCGTGACGGCGAGCTGTTCACGGTAGGTGTAGAGCAGGTAGGCCACGCGGTGCAGTGCAACAGCGGTCTTGCCGGTTCCTGGTCCGCCTTCGACCACCATGACGCCCCGCGTGCTGTCACGGATGATTTCGTCCTGTTCGCGCTGAATGGTCTCCACGATGGAGGGCATGTGCCCGGTGCGGGCGCGCTGCATCACGTGGTGGAGGGCGGACTCGCTTGCGACATCGCTGCTGTCAGCAGAGGATTCTCCCTCCAAGACCTCGTCGCTGATTCCAGTAACCGTGCGCCCAGTGGTCCGGATATGCCGGCGGACATGGACGCCTTCAGGGTGCGCTGTAGTGGCGAGGTAGAAGGGGCGCGCCATCGGCGCACGCCAATCCAGAAGGAGGGTCCGGTAGTTCTCCTCCCTGGCGTCGAGCCCCATGCGGCCGATGTAGCGCCGGTCCAGGCCTTCCGGGGTGGGGTTATCACCGGGTGCATCAATGTCGATGCGGCCAAAAACTAAGCCGAGCTGGGCGACGTTAAGCCGATCCAACTTTGCTTGCAGTCCGTGGTATTCGGTTTCGCGCCGCACGAGTGCATCGGCGTCCGGGGTATGCGGATCGACGGCAGCTTGTACTTCGTTCAAGCGCTCGTTGGCCGCTTGGACCTCGTTGTCCAGACGCTCGAAGAGGCCATCGACATATGCTTGCTCGCTAGCTATTTCCGCGCTCTGCTCGTTCGTGTGGGCGCCGGGTTTCCCGGTGTGAGTCGCGGGTGAAGATTCAGACACAAGGCTCCTTGGGTGCGTATGAAGGCTTCTCGTGGACAGACGGGAAGTAAGGGAGATGGGGAAGAGTGGACAGGAAAAAGAACAACGGCCCAGCATACTAGCTGAGCCGTTGTTCTCTCCACCGCGGCGATTGCCGTGGTGTGTTGCGGAGCTATCCGCAGCGAAGGACGGAGAGCTTAGAAGCGGTCACCGAACTTCTTGAAAGCCTTATCCAGCTTCTTGGAGGCTTCCTTCTGCAGCTTCTCGGCGCGCTTGCGAGCCTTCTTCTGGGCACGCTTGCCATCGAGCGAATCTACCTTGGCTAGGGCTTCATCGGCACGGTCCTGTGCCTTGCCAGCAGCCTTGACCAGTCCCTTGCGGGCGGTATCGGTGTTGTCACGGGCCGCGTCGAGCCAGTCATCCTTGTTGTCCTCAAAGAACTCGCGTGCCGTCTCAGCGGTGTCCTCGACGAAGGAACGCGCGGAGTCGATGAAGTCGCGGCCGGCAGACTCCCAGTCATCCCGGTTGTCCTCGACGTAGTCCTTGGCGGTCTCAAACCAGTCATTGGCCTTGGCCGTGACATCGGAAGAAATCTCGTTTGCGCGATTGGAGAAGTCCTCCGCAAATTTCTGCTGTTCGGACTTGCCCGGCAGCGCCTGCTGAATCTTCTTGTTTGCACGCTCAGAGGCCTTAGCGGCGCGCCACCGCACGGAGGGCTTTCCTTCGGTGTCCTGCGTAACGATGGCGAGGGCACCAAGCAGAGCGGTGTTGGTGATGAAGCTGTTGCGCTGTGCTTCCTTGTCCTTCTTGGAATCCGCGGTCCAGAAAGCATTGCCGACCAGGTTGGGGACGTGTGTCAGCGCGAGCACTGCAGCCGAGGTGCGCGGAGCCTTGCCCAGCGCGAGGCTCGTGCCCGCAGCGGTCTTCGCGCCGCCGAGCGCGCGGGTAACCAGCTCTGGGTCATTGGGGATGTAACCCGCGTATTCACGGGGCAGCACCTTGCGCAGGCGCTTGAGCACGGACTCGGTGTCCGCGACGTGCTCCGAGGTGTTGCGGAGCGTATCCACACCATCCCAGACAAACACGGAGGCCAGCATAGGACGGGCAAATTTACGAATCATAACGTGCTCCATTCAATAGATTTGTAAAGACGTTCGCCACACCATAGTACGCGCGTTAAACAACTGCTGCCGTGAGCGCAGCAGTTAACACGTAGTTACCAGCGGCGCTCCCACCACTCGTCCATGTGCGGGCGTTCCGCGCCGAGCGTGGTGGGAGCCCCGTGCCCGGGGCGGACAATTGCGTCGTCCGGATAGACGTCAAAGAGCCGCTGCGTGACATCTTTGTAGAGGCGCACAAAGTCCCCTTCGGAGGTGGTCTTGCCCACGCCGCCGGGGAAGAGGGAATCACCGACGAAGAGGTTGGTAACGCCATCAATCTCCGCTGCAATTGCTGCTCCGCCCGGGGTGTGTCCGCGCAGAATAATGACGGGCAGATCGTAACCGGCGAAAGGAAGCGTATCGCCATGCTCCAGTTCCACGTCGACGGGCGCGGGCAAAGCGGGGGAGTCCAAGAAAGAGGAATAGTGAACGGCACCGGTTTCATTCAAGACTTCCTTGAGTGCGCGTACGTGATCCCAGTGGCGGTGTGTGGTCAGCACCGTGGTGATCTTTACTCCGTGGTCGGCGGCTAAGGCGAGCAGCGCGGGGGCGTCAGCGGAGGCGTCGATAAGCAGCGCCTCGTCACCCGCGCACAGCAGGTAGCAATTGTTGTCCATCTCGGACACGGAAATTTTATGAAGCTCAAGCGCGTTGTTCATAAGTCCAACCATACGGGTACATTCTGAGTGAGAACTCTCTGAACACACATTCTTTTGTGTAGGAAGGCAACAACTAGTGGCTGATCGTTTGGTCGTACGTGGTGCGCGTGAGCACAACCTCAAGGGCGTGGATATCGATATCCCGCGCGATAACTTGGTGGTGTTTACCGGCCTATCGGGCTCAGGCAAGTCCTCACTCGCCTTTGACACCATCTTCGCCGAGGGTCAGCGGCGCTACGTGGAGTCTTTGAGCTCCTATGCGCGCATGTTCCTTGGCCAAATGGATAAGCCGGACGTTGAGTTCATCGACGGTCTATCCCCAGCGGTGTCCATTGACCAAAAGTCCACCAACCACAACCCGCGCTCGACGGTGGGAACCATCACCGAAATCTACGACTACCTGCGTTTGCTTTTCTCCCGCGCGGGCACTGCGCACTGTCCCGAGTGTGATGCCGTCATTGAGCGCCAAACCCCGCAGCAGATTGTTGATGAAGTCTTAAGCCACGAGGAAAAGCTGAAATTCCAGGTCCTCGCACCGGTCGTTCGCCGACGTAAGGGCGAGTTCGTTGACCTCTTTGCTGACCTCGCGGCCCAGGGTTACTCCCGTGTTCGGGTAGATGGGGAGCTTTACCAGCTCAGTGACCCGCCGAAGCTGAAGAAGCAGATCAAGCACGACATCGATGTCGTCGTGGACCGCCTGCAGGTGAAAGCTTCCCAAAAGCAGCGGCTGACGGATTCTGTCGAGACGGCGCTACGCTTGGCAGACGGCCTAGTCACCCTGGATTTCGTAGACCGCGAAGAGCTCACGCACACCTACTCGGAAAAGGCTGCCTGCCCCAACGGCCACACGCTGACCATTGAGGAATACGAGCCCCGCGCGTTCTCGTTCAACGCGCCTTTCGGTTCCTGCCCGGTGTGTGATGGCTTGGGTACGCGCCTTGAGGTGGATGTGGATCTGTTGATCCCGGACCCGGATGCCCCAGCCGTTGAGGCCATCCAACCGTGGACCTCGAGCCCCAATGCGCGGTACTTTGTCAAGCTGGTCGAAGGCCTAGCGAAAGCCCTGGACTTTGATCCCCACACTCCGGTTTCCGAGCTCACCGAGGAGCAGCGCCACGCCTTGATCCATGGCACAGATGTGGAAGTCAGTGTGCGCTACAAGAACCGCTATGGCCGCCAGCGCAACTGGTCCGCGCCGTTCGAGGGAGCTATCGGCTTCTTGGAGCGCAAGCTCGATCAGGCGGATTCCGAGTCGCAGAAGGACCGTCTCCTTCAGTACACCCGCCGTGTGCCGTGTAACGCTTGTGGCGGTACCCGCCTGAAGCCGGAAATCTTGGCGGTGCGTTTGACCTCCACCGCGCATGGCGAGCAGTCCATCGCTGGCTTGACGGCACTGTCCATCGAGGATGCGGCGGAGTTCCTCGACTCTCTCGTGTTGGGCCACCGCGAGGAGATCATTGCCGGTGCTGTGCTCAAGGAGATCCAGGCTCGCCTGCGCTTCCTTCTCGACGTCGGCCTGAACTACCTCACCCTTGACCGCGGCGCCTCCACGTTGTCTGGCGGCGAAGCACAGCGTATTCGCCTCGCCACCCAGATTGGCTCCGGCCTGGCGGGAGTCCTCTACGTGCTGGATGAGCCCTCCATTGGTCTGCACCAGCGCGATAACCAGCGCCTCATCGCCACGTTGAAGCGCCTGCGTGATATCGGAAACACCTTGATTGTGGTGGAACATGATGAGGACACCATCCGGGAGGCGGACTGGCTTGTCGACGTTGGACCGCGGGCCGGCGAATTCGGCGGAACGGTGGTCTATCAGGGCGAGCCCGCCGGCATCGAATCTGTGGAGGAGTCCCTGACGGGGCAGTACCTGTCAGGAAAGAAGAAGCTTGCGGTCCCGGATACGCGCCGTGAGATTGACCCTGAGCGCATGCTCAAGGTGGTCGGCGCGCGCGAAAATAACCTCAAGGGTATTGACGTCGAGATTCCGCTGGGCGTCCTCGTCTGCGTCACTGGTGTGTCTGGCTCCGGTAAGTCCACCGTGGTCAACCAAATCCTGGCCAAGACCTTGGCGAATAAACTTAACCGCGCCCGTCAAGTACCTGGTCGTGCCAAGCGCGTTGAAGGCGTGGAGCACCTGGACAAACTCGTGCAGGTGGACCAGAGCCCCATCGGGCGCACTCCGCGCTCCAATCCGGCGACGTACACGGGTGTCTTCGACAAGATCCGCAATCTTTTCGCGGAAACCCAGGAGGCGAAGGTCCGCGGCTACAAGCCCGGCCGGTTCTCCTTCAACGTTAAGGGCGGGCGCTGTGAGGCCTGCCAAGGCGACGGCACCATCAAGATTGAAATGAACTTCCTGCCCGATGTTTATGTGCCGTGCGAGGTTTGTGACGGTGCCCGTTATAACCGCGAAACCCTGGAGGTCCTCTACAAGGGCAAAAACATCGCCGAGGTTCTCGACATGCCGATCTCGGAGGCAGCCGAGTTCTTTGAACCCATCACGTCGATCCACCGCTACCTCAACACCTTGGTGGAGGTGGGCCTGGGATATGTTCGCTTGGGTCAGGCCGCCACGACGCTTTCCGGTGGTGAGGCGCAGCGCGTGAAGCTGGCCTCCGAACTCCAAAAGCGCACGAATGGGCGCACGGTTTACATCCTGGACGAGCCAACCACCGGACTGCATTTCGAGGACATCCGAAAGCTCATGCTCGTCATTCAAGGCCTGGTTGATAAGGGCAACTCGGTGATCATCATCGAGCACAACCTCGACGTCATTAAGGCCGCCGATTGGATCGTGGACATGGGCCCGGAAGGCGGCTCGTGCGGCGGCACCGTCGTGGCCCAAGGCACGCCAGAAGACGTGGCGCAGGTGGAAGGCTCCTATACGGGAGGGTTCCTCAAGGAGCTGGTGTGATGTTGGGCCACAGAAGTACCCGCACGGCAGCACTAGCCATCAGCATTGCTGCGACAGCCACCATGACGGGGTGTTCCGGCCCAGCGGAAGACACATCGCCGCCGGCTCCCGAAGAATCATCAGGCGTGGAAGCACCCGCCAGCTATGACGTGCGCGCCGAATTACGCGATGTCGTCTCTGAAGTAGAGAAGGAGTTCAATGTCCGCGCCGGCGTGGCGGTGGCGGATAGGGAAGGGACTGTCAACGCCGGATTACGCGGTGAGGAGCCTGCGTGGTCGACGGTGAAGGTTCCTATCGCGATTGCCGCGCTGCGCGACGGCGCTAGCCCGGAGCTCGTCGACCTCGCGATTAAGGAATCCGACAATGATGCTGCCTACGCGTTGTGGTCCCACGTGCGATGGACTGAGGGCGATGCTGGGAGCGCAGTAACGGCGCTCTTGGAAGAGTATGGTTCGACCGGGGAGTTCGAGGAACCTTTTGGCTACTCCACGTGGCTGCTGGAAGACCAGGCAGAGTTTGGCGCACACTTACCGTGTATTCCGGAAGCAGAACAGGTCTATGACGCAATGGATGACATTGTGGAGTGGCAAGACAACGGATTGGACAAGCTCCCGAACACCCGCGCCAAGGGCGGGTGGGGACTATCCGAGTACGACGACGGTTATACCCACCGCCAAATTGGTGTGCGGGAAACCACCCCATCGGGCTCGAGTAAAGAGTCCACGGTGGGATTGGCCATTGAAGTCACTATGCCGGGTGAGTACGCCGAAGAAGCAATTCCTGCGCTCAACGTTCTTGCTGCTGGAGTGGACCGAGTCGTAACTGAGGCCTTGGAGGCTGGCGCGCTTAAACCGGTGGAGGGCTGCGCACCGCCCACGGCAACGCAGACTGCAGGAACGACATCGGCACGCCGATTTGGTTCCTGAAAAACCAGGTGTTAAAGTAGTGCGCACTACCGCCCGTAGCGCCTCCTCCAGGAGGTACTTGGGCCGCAAGCGGAGTTTCTCCCACCCGAAGCCGCGCCGGACACTAGTTTCGCCGCAGGATAAAGGTTAAGAGTAGGCGCCATACATTGGCGCGTGCTTGAAAAGAAACTCCCGGATGCCTTTGGCACCGGGATTTATTCGTTTGTGGTCACGGTAGGCACACTACTAGCCCCCACAATCGAGGAGAACCACAATCAGCGCTGAAGCTCGCATTAATGAGCGCATCCGAGTACCCGAGGTCCGTCTTGTTGGCCCCGGTGGTGAACAGGTGGGCATTGTCCGTACAGACGATGCTCGCAAGCTTGCGTACGAAGCCGATCTCGACCTGGTCGAGGTTGCCCCGAACGCTAAGCCGCCCGTAGCCAAGATCATGGATTACGGCAAGTTTAAGTACGAACAGGCTCAGAAGGCCCGCGAGTCCCGTAAGAACCAGCAGCAAACCGTGGTGAAGGAGCAGAAGCTCCGTCCGAAGATTGATGATCACGATTACGAGACCAAAAAGGGCAACGTGGTGCGCTTCCTGGAGAAGGGCTCCAAGGTCAAGGTGACCATCATGTTCCGTGGCCGCGAGCAATCGCGTCCGGAGCTGGGTTTCCGCCTGCTGGAGCGTTTGGCTGACGATGTCGCAGAGGTCGGCGTCGTGGAGTCGCGCCCCAAGCAGGATGGTCGCAATATGACCATGGTCCTTGGGCCCGTCCGCAAAGGCAAGAAGTAGACCACGCTCCACTTAGGATTTAAGGATTTAATTCTCATGAAGCAGAAGACTCACAAGGGCACCGCCAAGCGCATCAAGGTGACCGGCTCCGGCAAGCTGCGTCGCGAGCAGGCTAACCGCCGCCACCTCCTGGAAGGCAAGCCTTCCAAGCGCACCCGTCGTCTGAAGGGCACCGAGGACGTCGCCAAGGCAGACACCAAGCGCGTCAAGCGCCTTCTCGGCCGCGCATAGTCAGCGCCGAAACACTCCATCCCCACACACTCACAATCAAGATAAGGAAGTATTACTGTGGCACGAGTAAAGCGCTCAGTTAACGCCAAGAAGAAGCGTCGCGCGATCCTGAAGTCCGCTAAGGGCTACCGCGGCCAGCGCTCCCGCCTCTACCGTAAGGCCAAGGAGCAGTGGCTGCACTCCATGACTTACGCTTACCGCGACCGTCGCGCCCGTAAGTCTGAATTCCGCAAGCTGTGGATCCAGCGCATCAATGCTGCCGCTCGTATGAACGACATCACCTACAACCGCCTCATCCACGGCCTGCGCCTGGCTGAGATCGAGGTCGACCGCAAGATTCTCGCGGAACTTGCCGTCAACGACTTCGAGGCTTTCTCCGCACTGTGCGAGGCCGCCAAGGCCGCACTGCCGGAGGACGTTAACGCACCGAAGGCTGCGTAAGCGTCGAGCGTAGAAACGTCACGAACCCACCGCCCTCTTATGGAGGACCGGTGGGTTTCTTGTCGTGGGGAGTAGCACCCGCTAGGTCGGCGGGCGTACTGCTCCTCTTTGTGGTTTGTGTTACATTGCTCGTTGTTGTGTAAATCAAGGTAGCCGTTGGCTTCTGGGCCTGCCCTAGGGGCACATGGTGCGAAGGAGAGATAGTTATGACCAACCCGAATAGCGCGTATCAGCCCAATGGCGATGCTTATGGCGGTGGCTCTTATGGCGGACAGTCGCAGCAGTCGAACCCCTTCGGATCATCCAGTGATCAGTACGGTTACAGCTCGGCTCCGTATGGCGGTTCGCAGCAGTCCCAGAATCTGCCCGCACAGCAGGATGCATACCAGTCAAACTATGGCCAGCAGCCACCCCCGGGAGGCGAGCAGAAGTCATGGTTGGTAGCACTGCTCCTGTGCTTCTTCTTGGGCGAATTGGGGGTTCATAACTTCTATATTGGTCGCACGCAGCGCGGCATGTGGCAGTTGGGCCTTGCAATCGTAGGATTCGTTACCTCTTTTATCCTCATTGGCTTTATCCTCATCGGTGCCTTGGTGATCTGGAAGTGGGTCGAGCTCGTATTCATCGCCGGTGGCTTCTCCGGCTTTGATAAGGACGCCGACGGAGTTCCGCTAAAGAAATAAAGCCCACCCGTATCCGCGGAGATGACGTGGAGACCAACCGTCCCGCTACCCACTCAAACTTGCTGGGGGAGCGGGACTTTTCAATGTCTGGTTCGGTGGGTACCGTCAAATGCATGAATCTGGATTTTTCCTCTGCCTTTACTGAACGCACGCCGCGCGTGGTTAATGCCGCCAAATTGCACCGGGCGGCCAGCCGCCGAAAGGCGGAGCGTTTCATCATTGAGGGCGAAAACGCCGTGGACGCGGCCGTGTCCACCGGTGCCGCTACGGATGTTTTCGTGACGGAGAAGGCCGCCGAGCGCTTTGCACACATTGTTCAAGCCTGCGGCTACATGGACGTGTATGTGCATCCCATTACGGATAAGGCGGCAAAGCACCTGTCTGACACCGCCACGAGCACCGGGCTCTTTGCCGTGTGCCGCCCAGTGTTGTGGACCGCCGGGAAGATTTTGGCCGGCAAGCCGAAGCTGGTGTCGGTTCCTGTCTTGACGGCGGAGCCGGGCAACGCGGGAACACTGATCAGGACCTCGGATGCCATGGGCGCCGATGGCGTCATCTTTGCCGGGGAAACCGTGGATCCCTTGGGCTGTAAGGTAGCGCGCGCGTCGGCCGGATCACTTTTCCATGTGCCCGTAGCCCGAGACCCCAACATCAAGGATGTACTGGGCAAGCTGCGCTCCTCTGGTCTGCAAGTGTTGGCCACCGCAGCCGACGGCGAGGTGGACCTCGCCGATGCGGACCTGTCCCAGCCCACCGCGTGGCTCTTTGGCAACGAGGCGCACGGCCTGGGTGATTTACAGGATGAGGCGGACATGCGTGTGCGTATCCCGATTCTTGGCCGCGCGGAATCTCTGAACCTTGCTACGGCCGCCAGCATTTGCCTCTATGAGTCTGCGAAGCAGCAGAGCAGCTAGCGCCTCCGATGTGCCAGGGTTGGTGGCCACAGAAGTCAGGCGGCACGGTAAGATAGCTCGCGTTAGTTTTTGTGCGAGAAGAAGGTAATCAAGGCACGTGTCCGATACACCTCAGATCGAATTGACCGAAGAGGCCCTCGAGGCCGCCGCGCAGAAGGCCATCGCCGCCTTCGAAGCTGCAACCAGCCTCGACGAGCTCACCTCCGCCCGTCGCGAGCACCTTGGTGATAGCGGCTATATCCCGCAGGCCCGCCAATCGCTCGGACAGCTGCCGAAGGACCAGCGCAAGGATGCTGGACGCGCAGTGAACATGGCCCGCGGCAAGGTGGAAAAGCGCTTTGCCCAGATTCGTGAAGTGCTGGAGCAGGAGGCCCGCGCCGCGCAGCTGAAGGCGGAGAAGGTCGATGTCACCGTCCCTACCACCCGCGCGCAGACCGGTGCCCTGCACCCCATCACAGCGCTGTCGGAGCGCATCGCGGACATCTTTGTGGGCATGGGATGGGAAATCGCGGAGGGCCCTGAGGTAGAAGCAGAGTACTTTAATTTCGACGCTCTGAACTTCAAGCCCGACCACCCAGCCCGCACCTTGCAGGACACGTTCCACGTGGGCAAGGAAGGCTCCAAGCAGGTTCTGCGTACCCATACATCCCCGGTGCAGGTGCGCACGATGCTTGACCGCGATGTCCCGCTCTACATTGCGTGCCCGGGCCGTGTTTTCCGTACCGATGAGCTCGATGCCACCCACACTCCTGTCTTCCACCAGGTGGAAGGCCTTGCCGTGGACAAGGGGCTGACGATGGCCCACCTGCGCGGCACCTTGGAGCACTTGGCCAAGGTGCTCTTCGGCCCGGAGACTACCACCCGCATGCGCGTGAACTACTTCCCGTTCACCGAGCCCTCCGCTGAGGTCGATGTCTGGTTCCCCAACAAGAAGGGCGGCGCCGGCTGGATCGAGTGGGGAGGCTGCGGCATGGTCAACCCCAACGTCCTGCGTGCGGTAGGCATTGACCCCGAGGAATACACCGGTTTCGCTTTCGGCATGGGCCTCGAGCGCACCCTGCAGTTCCGCAATGGTCTGACCGATATGCGCGACATGGTCGAAGGCGATGTCCGCTTCACCCTGCCATTTGGCGTGCAGGCATAGGAACCCAGAGAAAGGATAGAAAGAAAAATGCTTATTTCCCAAGACTGGGTTACCCGAATCCTGGGCACCGCTAATTCCGGCTGGACCGTGTCCTCTGAGGAACTGGACTCTGGCTTTGTCCGCGTAGGTTTTGAAACCGAGGGCTACGAGGTCCTTCCGGAAACCACGGGCCCGCTGGTTATCGGTCAGGTTGTAGAGATCGAAGAACTCACCCAGTTCAAGAAACCAATTCGCTATTGCCAGGTCAACGTTGGCCAGGCCAATGGCACGGGGGAGCTGCAGGGCATTATCTGCGGCGCCCGCAACTTCCGCCTCAACGACTACGTCGTGGTCTCCCTTCCGGGCGCTGAGCTGCCGGGCGGCTTCAAGATTGCTGCCCGCGAGACCTACGACCATATCTCCAACGGAATGATGTGCTCCGCAGCTGAGCTGGGCTTCGGCCCCAAGGCAGACGGCATCATCGTGCTAGGGGAGGAGGTTGCCGACAAGATTGGTGAGGATGCCCGCCCCCTTATTGGGCTGTCCGATACCGTCTTCGACGTCAACATCACCCCGGATCGTGGCTATGCCTTGTCTGCGCGTGGCCTGACGCGTGAAATTGCCTCCGCATTTGATCTCACTTTCCCCGACGTGGCGCAGGATCCGAGCGTGGCTGGCATCGACACCTCCGTCGTGCCGGCTCCGGAGGGCACGCTTATCGACGTTGACCTGAGGGAGGAAACCAAGGCGCAGCGATTTGGTCTGCGCAAGGTGACCGGTATTGACCCGGCAGCGCGTACCCCGTTCTGGATGGAGCGCGAGCTCATGCTCTCCGGTCAGCGCGCCGTCAATGTGGCGACCGACGTCACGAACTACGTCATGCTGCTTCTGGGCGCGCCGATGCACGCCTTTGACGCCGACGTGATCAAGGGCAACCTCGTTGTGCGCAATGCCAACGAGGGCGAGAAGTTCGAGACCCTCGACCATGTCAAGCGGGAGCTTTCGGAGGGCGACGTGGTCATCTGCGATGACAACGGTATCCAATCCTTGGCGGGCGTCATGGGTGGCACCACCTCCGAAATTTCTGACGAGACGACTGATGTCTACTTCGAGTCAGCCATTTGGGATCCGATCACCGTGGCCCGCACATCCCGCCGCCACAAGCTCTCCTCGGAGGCTTCTCGCCGTTTCGAGCGCGGAGTAGATCCGGCCATCGTTGAGGTAGCGCTGGACGTGGCGTGCGTGCTGCTTCAGCAGATTGCTGGCGGCACGATCGAGGCTGGGCGGACGCTCGTGGGAGACGTCGCCAAGCGCGAGCCCATCTCCCTGCGTGCGGCGAAGCCGAGTGAGTATGCCGGTATCGAATACTCCCAGGAGACCGTGGTGAAGCGCCTTACGGAGGTCGGCTGCGAGGTGTCTGGCGGGGAGGAGCTTTCCGTCGTCCCCGCCTCTTGGCGCACGGACATCGAAATGGACGTTGATCTCATCGAGGAGATCCTGCGTCTGGAAGGGCTTGAAGACATTCCGACCATCCTGCCCACTCCGGTGGGCGGCCGCGGCCTAACTCCGGCGCAGAAGCGTCGCCGTGCGATCGGACATGGGTTGGCTTACGCGGGCTACGCCGAGGTCCTCCCGTCGCCGTTCATCGCGAACGACACCTTCGACACGTGGGGCTTGGACAAGGAGGATGCGCGCCGCCAGACCGTGGCCGTGCAGAATCCGCTCGAGTCAGACAAGGCGATCCTGTCCACGACGTTGCTGCCCAATCTCCTTGAGGCTATCGCCCGCAACGTTGCCCGTGGCCGCAGTGATCTGGCCTTGTTCGGCCTCCAGCAGGTGGCCTTCAAGCGCGCTGATTCTTCTCCCATGCCGTCGGTGGAGTCGCGCCCGGAGGACTCCGTGGTCACCGACCTGCTGGATTCTTTGCCGCTGCAGCCGTTGCACGTAGCCACGGTGGCCACCGGAAACATTGAACACGAAGGGCCGTGGGGAGCGGGCCGCGCCTACAGCTACGCGGATGCTATTGAGTCTGCGCGCCAGGTTGCTCGTTCCGCTGGCGTGGACATCGCAGTGAAGGCAGCTGAGCAGCTACCGTGGCACCCGGGTCGCTGTGCTGCAATCGTCCTCGCAAGCGATGAGGAGACGGTCGTCGGCTACGCGGGTGAGTTGCACCCGCAGGTCCTTGAGGCCTTGGAGCTGCCAGCACGCACGTGTGCGATGGAGCTCGATGTGTCAGCCCTGCCGCTGGATGAGAAGTTCCCCGCCCCCGTGCTGTCCTCCTTCCCGGCTTTGCACCAGGACATCGCCTTGGTGGTGGACGAGGAAACCCCGGCGGAGACGGTTCGCCGTGTGGTCGAGGAGGGTGCTGGTGATCTCCTCGAGTCCGTGGAGCTTTTCGATGTCTTCCGTGGCGAGCAGCTCGGCGAAGGAAAGAAGTCCCTAGCCTTCCAGCTTCTCTTCCGTGCTGGTGACCGCACTCTGACTGATGAAGAGGCCAACGAGCACCGCCTCGCTGCTGCGGAGTTGGCCAAGCAGCGCCTTGGTGCACAGATCCGCGCCTAAGACTTTGTTGCTTCGCTAGTGCTTTAAGCCCGGTTAGCCCTGTGGGAGGTTAGCCGGGCTTTTGTTTTGCCGGGTTTGCGCGCGTTGGGGCAGGTGCTGATGTGGGGAGAGATCCCCTAGCGCTGGAAGGGGTGTGCTCTGCCTCATAACCTCAAGGGTGCAGCAAAGGTGCTGAGTTTCCAGACCAAGCCACACCGAAAGGATTGTTCACACCATGCGTCTTATTTCTCGTCTCACAGCCACCGCCGCCGTTGTCGGCGCACTGACCATCGCCCCACACGACTCCGCTGACTTGTCCCAAGGCTTCTCCAACGCCGATGGCACCGTCAACTGTGAAGCTTCGAACATCGAAGGAACCTACGTCGCGTGCCTGTCCGAAGGGGCACGTGCCACTAGCCCGCAGTGCAACCCGCCAGGCCAGTTGGCGCCGCGCTTTATCTACCACGCAGGTCGCTCCAAGGCTGACTGCTTCAACCAGGGCTTGACAACCACGAGCTTCAAGCGCCTTCAGCCAGGCCAGGTTCACCAGTTCAATGAGGTTGTAGCCATCGCGGATGCCCAGGGCGGTATCCACTTCGTCGGCCCGCATGGCTACCTAGGCTATGCAGGAAAGACCGCCGTATCGGGTGCGGAGGGACTGGGGAACGTCTCGTCCCGCGTCATGTAAACCTTCCTGAACCCTACTTTTCCTCACTTGTGCGCCGAGGTCTTCGGCGCATTTTTTCTGAATAACATACGGCGGACTGCATTGTTTGCTAGAGTAGCTGCATGACTATTTCAGTAGCAATCGCCGGAGCTACGGGCTATGCAGGTGGCGAAATCCTCCGTCTCTTGCTGTCGCACCCAGCGTACCTCTCCGGGGAGTTGCGTATCGGCGCGCTCACCGGGCACTCCAACGCAGGTCAGCGAGTTTCTGAGCTCATGCCGCACCTGCCGCAGTTGGCGGACCGCGTCATTGAGGAGACCACGCCGGAAATCTTAGCTGGCCATGACATCGTGTTCCTCGGTTTGCCGCACGGGCACTCCGCGGAGATCGGCCGCCAGCTGGGGGAGTCCGTCACGGTGATTGACTGTGCGGCTGACTTCCGCCTACGCAGCAAGGAAGACTGGGACGAGTTTTATGGTGGTGCGTACGCCGGTGCTTGGCCTTATGGAATTCCGGAGGTTCCCGGCAACCGTGAGCAGCTTAAAGGCAGCAACCGCGTTGCTGTTCCTGGTTGCTTTCCCACCACGATTACCCTGGGTGCGCTGCCGGCCGTGGCGCAGGATCTGATTGAGCCAGATCTGTCGGTGATAGCAATCACCGGGGTGTCCGGGGCAGGCAAGAAGGCCTCCGTGGCACAGCTAGGTGCGGAAACTATGGGCAACCTCAAAGCCTATAAGCCAGGCGGGACACACCGGCATACCCCGGAGGTCCTGCAAAACCTACAGCCTTTTACGCAGCAACCGGTGTCTGTGAGTTTCACTCCGGTGCTGGCGCCGCTGCCGCGTGGCATTCTGGCGACGATTACGGCGCCGTTGAAGGGGGACGTCGACAAGCGCACAGTCGCCGAGGCCTTCCGTGACTTTTATGCTGATGAACCATTCTGCCTCGTCCTGCCTGAGGGCCAACAGCCAGAAACGCAAAACGTGGTGGGCAGCAACATGGTCCATATCCAAGCACACGTGGATGAGCGCGCCCGCCGTCTCGTGATTACCGCGGCTCTGGACAACCTGTGCAAGGGCACCGCCGGCGCTGCTGTCCAGTGCATGAACTTGACTTTGGGATGGGAAGAAACCCTGGGCCTTCCACAGGCAGCAGTTGCCCCTTAAGGGGCACCCCTACTTTCCCAAGCGTTCCGCGCCGCCTTCCTCAACTCACTTCCACACGAACTAGGAGAAACTCGACATGATTACCGCCCCTGCAGGATTCCTGGCTGGCGCCACGACAGCCGGAATCAAGCCCTCCGGAAAACCCGACATGGCCCTCGTAGTTAACCAGGGTCCTAATTTCGACGCCGCTGCGGTCTTCACGCGCAACCGCGTGGTGGCCGCACCCGTAAAGCTTTCCCGCGAAGCAGTTGCGGACGGCACTATTCAGGCCGTCATTTATAACTCCGGCAACGCGAATGCCTGCAACGGCGAACAGGGAGACAAGGACGCCGCCGCGATTGTGGCAGCCACCGCTGAGCACACGGGTATCCCTGCTGCCAACATCGCGGCGTGCTCGACGGGACTTATTGGAGAGCTCCTTCCCATGGATAAGGCATTGGCTGGCGTCGAAGTGGTTGCCGGAGACCTTGGCGCGGATGCAGCTCACGGCAAGTCCGCGGCGGAGGCCATCATGACCACCGATACCGTAGCTAAAGAAGCACTCATTGAGGCCGAGGGCTGGAGCATGGGTGCGATGGGCAAGGGTGTAGGCATGATGGCGCCGTCACTGGCCACCATGCTGGTGTGCATCACCACCGACGCTGTTGCCTCCTCCGAGGCCTTGCACTCGGCGCTGCAGGCAGCGAGTGATCAGACTTTCAATACGCTCGATGTGGACGGCTCCACATCGACGAATGACACGGTCATCATCATGGCTTCCGGTGCTTCCGGGAAAGAACCTAGCCAGGAGGAGTTGGATGCTGCGGTTCTCGCGGTGTGCGCCGATATCGCAGATCAGCTTCAAGCCGACGCCGAGGGCGTGACCAAGCGCGTGAAGATCATCGTGGAAGGCACCGCTACCGATGAGCAGGCGCTCAACGCCGCGCGCACTTTGGGCCGCGACAACCTGTTCAAGTGCGCCATGTTCGGATCGGACCCCAACTGGGGCCGCGTGCTCGCCGCTGTCGGAATGGCGGATGCCGAGATGGATCCGGACAACATCTCCGTGTTTTTCAATGACCAAGCAGTGTGCGTCGGTTCCACTGGCGCGCCCGGCGCGCGCGACGTTGATCTTTCCGGGGCCGACATTGATGTGCGCGTGGACTTGGGCACCGGGGGAACCGGCACAGCTTTTGTCCGCACCACCGACCTGTCTCATGACTACGTGGAGATTAACTCCGCGTACAGCTCTTAAGAACGCGCGAGGAGAAATAATGCTTCAGGGACTAAGTAATGCTGACCGCGCCACTGTGCTCGCGGAGGCCTTGCCATGGCTGCAGCACTACCGCGACAAGATTCTGGTCGTGAAGTATGGCGGCAACGCGATGGTGGATGATTCCCTTAAGGCCGCCTTCGCTGCCGATATGGTTTTTCTGCGCACCGTGGGCGCCAAGCCCGTCGTGGTCCATGGCGGTGGGCCGCAGATCAACGACATGCTGGGCAAGCTGGGGATTGAAGGCGAATTCAAGGGCGGTTTCCGTGTGACCACTCCGGAGATCATGGACGTGGTTCGCATGGTCCTCTTTGGTCAGGTGGGGCGTGGCTTGGTCAACCTCATTAATTCACATGGCCCGTATGCCGTGGGTACCTCGGGTGAGGACGCTGGGTTGTTTAAGGCGCGCAAGCGGCTCGTCCAGGTCGATGGTGAGCCGACTGATATCGGCATGGTGGGAGAGATCGTCAGCGTCGATCCCACCGCCGTCATGGACATTATTGAGGCCGGGCGTATCCCGGTTGTGTCTACTATCGCGCCCGGTGATGAAGGCGAGGTGTACAACATCAACGCAGATATCGCGGCCGGGGCTTTGGCGCGAGCGTTGGGCGCCGAGCGCTTGGTGATTCTCACAAATGTGGAGGGCCTGTACACCGATTGGCCGAACCGCGACTCCTTGGTGTCGAAGATCGAGATTGACAAGCTCAGGGCTCTTCTCCAGGCCTGGATTCCGGAATGATCCCGAAGATGGAGTCCTGCCTCATGGCCGTGGAGGGCGGAGTCAACGCCGCGCACGTCATCGACGGGCGCATCGCCCACGCCGTGCTGCTGGAGCTGTTGACTATGGGAGGAATCGGCACGATGGTGCTGCCCAATGACTATAACCGCGAGGACTACCCGGAGGGAACGGTCTTCAGGAAGGACGATGACAAGTGACCGCGCAGACCAAGTTGACAGAGCGTTGGGGTCAGGTGCTCAGCAACACCTATGGAACCCCACCCGTTGCCATCGTGTCCGGTAAGGGGGCCACGGTGACCGATGAAGACGGTAAAGACTACATCGACATGCTCGCCGGTATCGCGGTGAACTCGCTGGGCTACGCCCACCCAGCGATCGTCGACGCGGTGAGCGCCCAGGTGGCCGCCGTAGGCCACGTGTCCAATCTTTTTGCCAGCGAGCCCGTGGTCGAAGCCGCCGGGAAACTCCTAGACAAGGTGGGAGATAGCGAGGCACGTGTCTTCTTCTCTAACTCCGGCGCGGAAGCTAATGAGGCGGCCTTTAAACTGGCTCGTCTGACCGGCCGTCGCCGCGTCCTTGCAGCGCACCACGGTTTCCATGGCCGGACAATGGGTTCTTTGGCCATGACTGGGCAGCCCAGCAAACGCAAAGCCTTTGAACCTTTCCCGGGCGGAGTGGAGTTTTATACCTATGGCGACATCGACTACCTGACCGCTTTGGTGGAGCAAGATCCGGAGGACACCGCCGCCATTATCTTGGAGCCCATCCAGGGGGAGACGGGTGTCATCCCGGCACCTGAAGGTTTCCTGACGGCGGTGCGTGAGCTCTGCACCAAGCACGGCATCCTCATGGTCGTGGATGAGGTGCAAACGGGTGTGGGGCGTACCGGTGACTTCTTCGCCTTCCAGCATGAAGGCATCCTCCCGGATGTCATCACCATGGCGAAGGGGCTGGGTGCTGGCATGCCTATCGGTGCCACCATTGCGCGTGGTCAGGCCGCAGACCTTTTCACTCCGGGCTCCCACGGCACGACGTTTGGCGGCAATCCTGTCTCGTGTGCGGCGGCGTCAACGGTGCTGGAGCTTGTCGACGTCCCCTTCCTCGCCGAAGTCACCCGCAAGGGCGAGTGGTTGCGGCAGGAGATTGGTAAATCCCCTGCGGTGCAGTCGGTGAGGGGCCGAGGGCTTATGCTAGGTGTTGTATTAAATAAGTCGGTGGCCAAGGAAGTCGTGGCTGCAGGTTTGCAGCATGGACTAATCCTCAACGCCCCAAGTAGCGAGGTCGTACGCTTGACCCCGCCGCTGGTGATCACCGATGAAGAACTCACCCAGGCGGTGGAACGCCTGCATAAGGTACTGGAGGAAGTTGCATGAGTGTGCGCCATTTCTTGGCCGATGATGACCTCACGCCGCAGGAGCAAGCCGAGGTTCTCGACCTGGCTCTAAGGCTCAAGAAGGATCCCTTCTCCGAGCGCCCGTTAGAGGGGCCGAAGTCGGTGGCGGTGCTCTTTGACAAGACGTCGACGCGCACGCGTTTCTCCTTTGAGGCGGGAATTGCTCACCTGGGCGGCCACGCCATCGTGACGGAAACTAAGTCGACGCAGATGGGCAAAGGGGAGACCTACCAGGACACCGCAGCGGTGCTCTCCCGTTTCGTTGAGGCGATCGTGTGGCGCACATATGCGCATCAAAACCTTCTGGACATGGCGGTGACTGCGACGGTACCAATTGTCAACGCCTTGTCCGATGACCTCCATCCCTGCCAGATCTTGGCGGACTTGGTGACCTGCCGTGAGAACTTCGGGGACCTTACTAGACTGAAGGCCGTCTACCTAGGGGATGGCAACAACAACATGGCAAATTCCTACATGCTGGGGTTTGCTACCGCTGGCGTGGAGATGACCATTGTTGCCCCGGAGGGTTTCCAGCCGCAGGCGGAGTTTGTTGAGCGTGCCCGAAAGCGCGGTACGGTGACGGTGACCGATTCCCTTGACGGCGTGGACGGCGCTGATGTTGTCATTACAGACACGTGGGTGTCCATGGGCCAGGAGGATGACGGCAAGGACCGCCGCACACCGTTCTTGCCCTATCAGGTGACCGCGGATGTGATGTCCCGCGCTAAGGACGAGGCAATCTTCCTGCACTGTTTGCCTGCCTACCGCGGCAACGAAGTAACTGCTGAGGTAATTGATGGGCCCCAGTCGCGCGTTTTCGACGAGGCAGAAAACCGCCTCCATGCGCAGAAGGCGCTGCTGGTCTGGCTCCTTGCGGCTCAAAAGGAGAACTAAACGAATGACTACGACCCCAACTACACGCAATGCCCGCCAAGCCAAGATCTTGGAGATCTTGGATCGCACCCGGGTCACCAGCCAAGTTCAGCTCTCAGAGCTCCTGCTCGATGAGGGGATTGATATCACGCAGGCTACGTTGTCGCGTGATCTCGATGAGCTGGGAGCCAAGAAGGTCAAGCGCGATGGCGGGCGGTCCTTCTACGTGGTGGGCGGTGAGTTGGAGCAATTCGAAGATCAGCTCAACGGCCCGCGAGAGAAGCTCCGGCGCATGCTTGATGAACTGGTGGTGTCCCATGACTTCTCTGGCAACATCGCCATGCTGCGCACCCCGGCGGGCGCTGCGCAGTACTTGGCCTCCTTCATCGACCGCGTGGGACTTCCAGACGTGGTCGGCTGTATCGCGGGCGATGACACGATCTTCGTCCTCGCGCGCGAAGGGTTGACCGGCCGCGAGCTTGGTGAGAAACTCACCAACCGCAGCATTTAACATTTATACGTAAGTCTGTATAATATAAATAAGTTCGATTTTTTAGCACCTGTTTGTCTTAAAGGAGCAAATTACTATGACTGCACGCGTTGTGCTTGCCTACTCTGGCGGTCTCGATACCTCTGTCGCCATTCCTTACCTGGCCAAGATGACCGGCGGCGAAGTCATCGCCGTCTCTCTTGACCTCGGCCAGGGTGGCGAGGACATGGAGTCCGTGCGCCAGCGCGCCCTCGACTGCGGTGCGGTCGAGTCCATCGTCGTTGATGCCAAGGATGAGTTCGCAGAAGAGTACTGCCTGCCCACCATCAAGGCAAACGGCATGTACATGAAGCAGTACCCGCTGGTATCGGCCATCTCCCGCCCGCTCATTGTCAAGCACCTCGTTGAGGCTGCTCAGACACACGGCGGCACCCACGTCTCCCACGGTTGCACCGGCAAGGGTAACGATCAGGTGCGCTTTGAGGTCTCTTTCCGCGCGTTGGATCCGGCTCTGGAGATCATCGCCCCGGCGCGTGACTACGCCTGGACCCGAGATAAGGCTATCGCCTTCGCCGAGGAAATTAACCTTCCCATCGAGCAGTCCGCAGCATCCCCGTTCTCCATTGACCAGAACGTCTGGGGCCGCGCGGTAGAGACCGGCTTCCTAGAGGACCTGTGGAACCCGCCGACAAAGGACCTGTACGCCTACACCGAGCAGCCGGACCTGGGCAATGCCCCGGACGAGGTGACCATCACTTTTGACAAGGGTGTTCCCACTGCTATTGACGGCAAGCCGGTGACCGTCCTCCAGGCTATCGAGGAGCTTAACCGCCGCGCTGGTGCCCAGGGCATTGGCCGCCTCGACATGGTGGAGGACCGCTTGGTAGGCATCAAGTCTCGCGAGGTCTACGAGG
Organism: Corynebacterium hiratae; assembly: GCF_009708045.1. NCBI lineage: Bacteria > Bacillati > Actinomycetota > Actinomycetes > Mycobacteriales > Corynebacteriaceae > Corynebacterium > Corynebacterium hiratae. The sequence goes on from NZ_VIOG01000005.1 coordinate 215,713, forward strand.
CCCCTGGTGCCATGGTGCTCATCAAGGCTCACGAGGCGCTGGAAGACGTCACCGTGGAACGCGAGCTGGCCCGTTACAAGCGCCTCACGGACGCTCGCTGGTCCGAGGAGGTCTACGATGGCCTCTGGTTCTCGCCGCTGAAGCGCTCCCTGGATGCTTTCACCGAGTCCACCCAGGAGAACGTCACCGGCGATATCCGCATGGTTCTGCATGCTGGCACCGCCACCGTCAACGGCCGTCGCTCTGGCCAGTCGCTGTACTCCTTCGACCTGGCTACCTACGACACCGGCGATACCTTCGATCAAACCGCGGCCAAGGGCTTTGTCCAGCTGCACGGTCTGTCGACGCAGATCTCCAACCAGCGTGACCGCGACGGCGGTTTCCCCACCGGTAAGTAAACCAGCACAGCCAAGGTCAAGGTAAGGAATCGATGCACAAGACTAACGAGGGTGCGCTGTGGGGTGGCCGCTTTTCGGGCGGCCCCTCCGAGGCGATGTTTGCCCTGTCCGTATCCACCCACTTCGACTGGGTCCTCGCCCCCTATGACGTGCTGGCCTCCAAGGCTCACGCCAAGGTCCTGCACAAGGCCGGATTGCTATCCGACGCTGACTTGGACACCATGCTTAACGGCCTGAGTGAACTAGGGGAGAAGGTCGCTTCTGGTGAATTCACCCCGCTGCCGACGGATGAAGACGTCCACGGTGCGATGGAGCGCGGTCTCATCGACATCGTAGGACCTGAGGTCGGCGGCCGCCTGCGCGCTGGGCGCTCCCGCAATGACCAGGTGGCAACGCTGTTCCGGATGTGGATTCGCGATGCCATTCGCGATATCGCACTTCAGGTCACGGATTTGGTGGAGGCTCTGGCCAGCCAGGCCGAGGCCCACCCGGATGCCATTATGCCGGGCAAGACCCATTCCCAGGCGGCGCAGCCGGTGCTGCTGGCACACGAGCTGCTCGCTCATGCCCAGCCGCTGCTGCGCGATATCGAGCGCCTGCAAGATCTGGATAAGCGCTTGGCGGTGTCCCCTTATGGTTCTGGTGCGCTTGCGGGCTCCTCGCTGCACCTGGATCCGGAGGCGATTGCCGAGGAGCTGGGCTTCGATTCTTCCGCGGAGAACTCGCTGGATGGTACGGCGGCGCGTGACTTCGCCTCCGAGACGGCCTTCGTGCTCACCCAGATCGCGGTGGACATGTCCCGGCTGTCGGAAGAGATCATCTACTGGTGCACCCCGGAGTACGGCTACGTCACCCTGGATGATGCCTGGTCGACTGGTTCCTCGATCATGCCGCAGAAGAAGAACCCGGACGTTCCGGAGCTGACCCGCGGTAAGACCGGCCGACTCGTCGGTAACCTCACCGGCCTGTTGGCAACGCTCAAGGCGCAGCCTTTGGCCTATAACCGAGACCTGCAGGAGGATAAGGAGCCCATCGTGGACTCGGTGGCGCAGCTGAACCTCTTGCTGCCTGCCATGACTGGGCTGGTGGAAACCCTGACCTTCCATGAAGACCGCATGCGTGAGCTGGCCCCGCGTGGCTTTACTTTGGCCACCGACCTGGCCGAATGGATGGTGCGCCAGGGTGTGCCATTCCGTGAGGCGCATGAGGCTTCCGGTGCCTGCGTGCAGATCGCGGAGTCTCGCGGTGTGGATCTGGTGGATCTCACGGACGAGGAACTGGCGGGCGTCGACAAGCGCCTGCTTCCGGAAGTTCGTGAGGTGCTGACCATTGATGGGGCAGTGGCATCCCGCTCCACCAAGGGCGGAACCGCTGGCGTTCGCGTGGCGGAGCAGCGCGAAAAGGTTCGCGAGCGCGCTGGCGCAGCGCGGGAGTGGGCCAAAACTTCCCTGCGCTAGTCCGCACAGAGAATGAATAACCGCATGGTCTTTTCAGGCCATGCGGTTCTTTTGTGCGTGGGGGTAGAAAACAAATCTATTACTACTGGGCATCGATGTGCTGGGTTGCACTGTGGGGGTATTGAAGTGACGGAAGTCTCATTAGGTTGTTATAACGTTTTCTTAGGGAATGTGAAGAAAGGCACGTTCGCAACTTTGAAAGGACTACCTTCCTAATGGCTGATACACTTCGCCCGCCCAACACGGAGTCTCACGAGAAGGAGAAAGCGGTCTATGCTTCGGAAGACCACGGACTTCAGAAGGGGATGGGCAATCGCCAGCTCCAGATGATTGCCATCGGCTCTGCGATCGGTACCGGTTTGTTGCTCGGTACCGGCAGCCGTTTGCAAACCGCTGGACCATTTCTCGCAGTTTTGTATCTGGTCTGCGGTTTCTTCGGTTACATTATCTTGCGCTCGCTCGGCGAACTCATCGTCTACCGCCCAAGTTCGGGTTCTTTCGTGTCCTATGCGCGCGAGTTTTACGGCGAAAAGACTGCCTTCGTTACCGGATGGCTCTACTGGGGCAACTGGGCTGCGACCCTGGTGGCCGACGGCACAGCCGTGGCCATCTACATCAAGTGGTTTGGCCAGTACACTTCCTGGCTCGACGCTGTCCCGCAGTGGTTGCTCGCTCTCGGCGTGGTGTGCAGCATCCTGTTGTTCAACATGTTGTCGGTGAAAATCTTCGGTGAACTGGAGTATTGGTTCTCCATGATCAAGATCATCGCGCTGTTGATTTTCATGGTCGTGGCTATCGGCGTGGTGATTATGGGTCACCCGAATGGTGACCCGACGGGCTTTAGCCTGATATCCGATGCCGGTGGCTGGCTGCCCAATGGCCTGCTTCCCGCCGTCATCGTCATCCAGGGTGTGGTCTTCGCCTACGCCGGTATCGAGCTGGTGGGCACCACCTCCGGTGAGACCAAGGACGTGGAGAAGCACATCCCACGCGCGGTCAACAGCGTCCTGTTCCGCATCGTGGTCTTCTACTTCGGTAGTGTGCTGCTGCTGACTCTGGTGCTGCCGTACACCAGCTACGTTGCGGAAGTATCGCCGTTCGTGACCTTCTTCGAATCCCTCGGCGCTGGTTATGCCGCACCGATCTTCCAGCTGGTGGTCATCACCGCGGCAATTTCCTCGCTGAACGCCGGACTGTATTCGACGGGCCGCATCATGTACAACATGTCTACTGCCGGCTCCGGGCCGAAGTTCGGCGCGCGCATGTCCAAGTCCGGTGTGCCCTATGGTGGCATCGTGATGGCCGCCTTCGTCGGCCTTGCCGGTGTGTTCCTCAACTATGTTGTGCCTGAAATGGCCTTCGAAATCGTGCTGAACTTGGCGGCGCTGGGCACACTGGCGTCGTGGGCTGCAGTGGCCTTGTCACACATCAAGTTCGTGCAGCTGGCCAAGAAGGGGCGCTATACCCGTCCGAACTACCGCTCGCCATTCGGCCAAGCTGGTGACTGGTCCGTTCTCGCTTTCATCGGCGTGGTCATCATCCTCATGGCTTTCGATTACCCCATCGGAACCTTCGCTTTGGCCTCAACGCTACTTCTCATCCCAGTGTTTGCGGCGATGTGGTTTGCCTGGCGTGAGCGAATCTATGCGATTGCGGCGGAGAGGAAGGCCAAGCACCTGCCGACCTCGCGCTTCCCGGCCGCACCGCAAACGGACCTTCACCCAAGGAACCGAAACGCACAGCACAGCAAGAACCAAGACAAGAACTAAGAATGGAGACTTTGATGAAGCCTGTAGTTAAGTTTGTTGATGTAGAGAATATGGCGCGCTGGATTCAGCGCGAAGGCGTCGAGAACATCATCACCGGGATGGTGGACTACCTTGAAGCCGACTACCGCGAATGGGAGCGCTTCGACAAGGTTGCGCGCGTTGCCTCCCACACCCCCTTTGGTGTTATCGAGCTTATGCCGACCTCCAATGGCAAGGAGTATTCCTTCAAATACGTTAACGGTCACCCGTCCAACCCCGCCCGCGGCTTTCAAACGGTTACTGCCTTCGGCGTGTTGGCGGACGTTGACAATGGATACCCCACCTTCGAAGCTGAAATGACGCTTCTTACTGCACTACGCACGGCCGCGACCTCCGCCATGGTGGCCAAGTACCTGGCCCGGAAGGATTCTAAGCGCATGGCCATGGTGGGTGCCGGCTCCCAGTCCGAGTTCCAGGCCCTTGCCTTCCGTGGAGTGATGGGAATCGATGACATTGCCATCTACGATATTGACCCTGAGGCCGTAGAGAAATTCCGACGCAATCTGGAACCGCTGGGTTTCAACATTACGGCCGCCTCGAGCGTTGACGAGGTAGTTGTGGGCGCGGATATCATTACCACCTGCACCGCGGACAAGGCTCAAAACCAGATTCTGGCCGAGCGCCACGTTGCACCGGGCGTGCACCTCAATGCCGTCGGTGGTGATTGCCCGGGCAAGACCGAGCTCGAAAGCTCCATCCTGGATAAATCCAAGGTCTTTGTTGAATTCCCAGAGCAGACACGCGTCGAAGGAGAGATTCAGCAGAAGCCGGAGGACTTCCCGGTTGTCGAGTTCTATCAGGTACTCACCGGCCAGGCCACCGGGCGCGATAATGATGAGCAGATTACGCTCTTCGATGATGTCGGATTTGCCATCAATGATTTTTCTGCACTGCGCTACCTGCGTGATTCCGTCAAGGGTACAGATTTGGAATCCGAAATCGACATCATCGCGAACCCCGACGACCCGAAGGACCTTTTCTCGTTGGTCGCGAACGTACCTTCTCTTCTTTAACCAGAGCGCACGGAAAGGGGGGAGCCTGTTTCTCCCCTTACCCCGCCGCGAATCCAGCGGTGAGAAGAAAATCACTTTATGATTTAGAACATGAGCAGCTCATCATCGAAGAAGCGCACCAAGTCCTTCGTGATCGCCGCGGTTTTCCTTGCGCTCGCTGTGGTATCCGTCGTGATAGGTCGCGGAGGTAGCTCCCTTCCGAGCTTTGGCTTTTCGACAACTACGCACCACGTTAAGGGCGCCATTAGCCCAGAGCTGGAGGCTGTTTTTAAGGACCCGGCCACAACGAAGGCGATGGAAAAGCACGATATCGAGCTCGAGCTCGATGTCCTACCGGCACGGGACTTCGTTGAGGGAAGCAGTAGCTTGGACAAAGATTATGACTTTGTGCTCGCGGATCCTAACGGCGCTACATGGACCTCCGATGTGCGCGATGCCCATCCGGAACTAGCCGGAAGGGATGACCTATCCCCGATGTTTTTTGGTAAGCCGCTGTTGGTTCTGGTGCACAGCGAGCTTGTCGAGGACATGAGGGACCACGGCTTGGTTGCGGGATACGACAACCAGGCGGCTTTGGACATGGAGACGCTGGTGGAGATGTCCCAGAAAGACACTCGCTGGCGGGACATCAGCCCGTCCTTCGGCTCGCCGCGCGTGGTGGATGTGGCCGTGCCACAGGTGGACCAGTCCTTTGCCGCACTGCGCTATGCCCGGGTCGTACACACCGCGGCCGCGAACTATGCGGAAAAGGAACTGGGCAGCGATAACAAGGAGAAGATCAACGCGCAGGCGGATGACATCATGCGCCGCCTCGTTGCTGATCAGGGGTATGGCGAAACCACCGATCAGGGCATCCTCGATGCTTTCCTCCGTGTGGATAAGGGCGAAATGCCTATGGTATTGACCACCGCGGAGCAGTACGTGTATCTAGAACGTGCGGGCAAGGATCTATCCGGCTATACGCTGTTGGCGTTGAAACCGGCGACGAAACTAAGCAGCATCGTCCTTCCACGCACTGACGAGGGCGCATTGTTCGCCACAGCAATGAATGACGCAATCCCAGCGGTCGCGGAGAGCTTAGGCTTGGGCTCGCAGAATTCGGACTTCATTGCCAAAATTGAGCCTTCAGATAACTACCAGATCCCGGTGGATGGTGGCGATACCACCCCACTGCGGTGGGCGGATTATGAAGAGATTTTGCGAGTGGTTGGCTAAGGCCCCGCAAGGAAAGCATCAGGAAGGTACAAGGGAATGTTGCGGTCTTTAAAAGTCCTGCTCGTCATGCTGAGCGCCATGGCGCTGACGGCTTGTTCGGCAGGTGACTTGTTCGATGATGTGGATATGCCGGGTTCCGGCTCGTCCTTCAGCGGTGGCCTCAACATTGTGGCGGCCACGGAGCTTAAGCCTCTGGAGCCGGTGCTTGACGACGCCTCCCAGGACCTCGGCTTCGATATCACCATGACCACCGAGGATGGGACGCTGGCGAATTCCCGCAGCCTGAAACAAGGCGGTTTCGACGGATCCTATGATGCCACGTGGTTTGCCACCAATCGTTATGCGCGCATCATTGGTGCCGATGAGAAGCTGCGCAAAGAACACAGTGTGGCGCGATCCCCCGTGGTACTCGGTGTGCAGCCTTCCGTGGCTAAGGAAAAGGGCTGGACCACGAAGCAACCAACGTGGCAGGAGATTGCTGACTCGGGGATTACCTTCGGTATGACCGATCCTTCGACCTCAAACTCGGGCTTCTCCGCGCTATCGGCTGCGACCACTGCTTTCGCGGACACCGGGCGCGCGCTTACGGAGAAGGATATCCGCCAGGCCACGGGCAAGGTCCAGAAACTCTTCAGTAACCAGACTTTAACGTCGGGATCGTCGGGTTGGCTGGCTGATAGGTTCCGCGAGCATCCGGAGCAGGCCGACGCCATCCTTAACTATGAATCAGTGCTGTACCAGCTCAAGGATGAGGGCGTCGATCTTGAGGTGGTCATCCCCTCCGACGGCGTGATTTCGGCGGACTACCCTTTGTCGGCTCTCGCCAGCTCCCCGGACCAGGAGGCTGAAGGTAAGGTGCAGGCACTTGCCGAATGGTTTGCTGAACACCCAGAGAAGCTGAGGAGCTACCACCTGCGTGTGGACGATTCTGACATGCCCGGGACCATCTTCGAGCTGCCGTACCCGGCCAATGAACAAACCGTAAGCGCACTGGAGGATGCCTTTGCTCACGAGCTGCGTAACCCTGGCAACACGGCGCTGGTCTTGGATACCTCGGGCTCCATGGAGGGCGAGCGCATTGATTTGCTCAAGAATAGTCTGCGCCCGCTGATCGACGGCTCAGCTGACGGCTCTCCAGACGGCGAAGGCCAGGTAGCCTTCCGTAACCGTGAGCAGATCAAGCTCATCCCATATTCTTCTGAGCCGCAGCAGCCGACTCGCGCGCGAGTCGATTTGCAGAACCCGGCAACCACAAAAGAGCTTGCTGATCGCGTAGATCGACTCGTGGCGGATGGCGATACGGCGACGTTCGAGGCTGTGCTCAATGCCTTCAACGAGGTAGACACCAGCAGCGGCGAGATTGGGACCGTGGTGCTCATGACTGATGGCGAAGTGACGCGTGGGCGTACTTTTGCACAATTTAAGGAGGCCTATGAGCAGCTTCCCCCAGAGAAAAAGGAGATCCCGGTCTTTGTCATCTTGTATGGTGAAGCCAACATTCAAGAGATGGAGGAGCTTGCTCAGCTCACGGGCGGCAAGACATTCGATGCGCTCAACGGTGACCTCGCCGCGGCCTTCGAGGAAATCCGCGCTTACCAGTAAAAATCTCCACCTATCCCCAGGAGGACCTACACCTTATGAACACACTGAACTCGCGGAAGATCGTCGTCGGCGTTGCGGTAACGGCGCTCGTTATCGTCCTTCACGTGTTGACTGGTGGCGGTTTAGGTTTCTTGTGGCCACTGGTCGCGGTCTGCACAGGTGCGGCTGCGGGATTCGTGACGCCGCCAAAGCAGGAGAAAGCTATTGAGGCCCCCACCTCGGGTGCAGGTCAACTGATTAGCTCATTGGAGGGCGTCCGATACAACCTGAAGCAGTCCAAAGTGCCCGGACCTGTTCAGAAAGCGTGGGACTCGTTCGATGACTCGGCCGTGTGGGTCCTAGACAATTGGCACCGCCTCGACGATGCCCCACACCAGCAAGCCCTCGTGCGGGACATGATTGAAGAACACTCTAAGGAGCTGGTGAATTCTTACCTCGACGTCACGGACTTGAAGAATCGAGTGGCTGTCGAGGAAATGAGCGAATCGCTGGGGATCCTAGGCCGAGAGATGGGCGAGATTCGAGACGCCATTGCTCAAAACTCAGTACGCAACCTGCGCAACCATTCCATGGCTCTCAAACTCGAATACGGCGGGACCCTTCCATCCATCGAATCCAAGGAGGTGTAGGGTTAGCGGTTATGAGTCTCGATTCGAAGCTGCTCGACATCTTGGTATGTCCGCAGGATAAAGGTCCGCTGAACTATCTGGCCGAAGAACAGGTTTTGGTCAACGAACGCCTCGGCGTGGCCTATCCCATTGAGAACGACATTCCCGTCATGCTGGTAGACCACGCAGTACCGTGGCCACCCCAGAACTAATTCTCACAGCACCGAATCGACTTTCCAAGGAGCATTCATGAACATCATCGATGAGCTGCAGTGGCGCGGCCTTATTAACCAGTCCACCGACCTTGACGCACTGCGCGAGGCTTGCGAAGAGCCCATTACCTTGTACTGCGGTTTTGATCCAACCGGTGACTCCCTCCATGCTGGTCACCTCGTTCCGATGATTATGCTGCGCCGCTTCCAAAAAGCTGGCCACCACCCGATTGCTTTGGCCGGTGGCGCGACGGGCCAAATCGGTGACCCACGCGACGTAGGGGAGCGCACCATGCTGTCGCAGGAGACCATCAACGAGAACATGGTGGCTATCAAGAAGCAGCTGCGCCAGTTTATTGACTTTGAGGGCGAGAACGCAGCCACCATGGTCAACAATGCTGACTGGACCTCGCAGATGACCGTCATTGATTTCCTGCGTGATGTCGGCAAGAACTTCTCGCTGAATACCATGTTGGACCGTGATACCGTCAAGCGCCGCTTGGAGTCCGATGGTATTTCCTACACCGAGTTCTCCTACATGCTCCTCCAGTCCAATGATTACGTTCACCTCCACGAGGAGTACGACTGCGTCCTGCAGATTGGCGGTGGCGATCAGTGGGGCAACATCGTGTCTGGCGTCGACCTCAATCGCCGCGTTAAGGGCATCAAGGTTCACGGACTCACCGTTCCGCTGGTGACGGATGCCCAGGGGCAAAAGTTTGGCAAGTCTACCGGTGGTGGAAAGCTCTGGCTCGATCCGGAAAAGACGTCGCCTTACTCGTGGTACCAGTACTTCCTCAATGCCGGTGACTCCGTGGTTATTGACTACCTTCGGTGGTTTACCTTCCTGTCGAAGGAGGAGATCGCTGAATACGAGGAGAAGGTTGCTAATGAACCTTTCCGTCGCGAGGCACAACGCCGTCTCGCCCAGGAGATGACCACGCTGGTCCACGGCGAGGAAGCCACCAAGGCTGTGGAGCTTGCTGCTCAAGCGCTGTTCGGTAAAGCAGAGCTTGCTGACCTTGATGAGCAGACGCTGGCGGGTGCGCTTTCTGAAACCACCGTGGCCGAGGTGGCTGCCGGTGAGCCGCGCACCATCGTTGATCTGCTAGTTGCTTCTGGTCTGGCAGATTCTAAAGGTGCGGCTCGTCGCACCATCAAGGAAGGCGGCGCCTACGTCAATAACCAGCGTATTGAAGCCGATGACTGGGAGCCGGCGGACGAAGACTTGCTTCACGGTAAGTGGCTGGTGCTTCGTCGCGGTAAGAAGAACTTTGCCGGTGCCAAGCTGAACTAATTAGAGCTCTCGACTTCGCTAGATGACTGCATGCGAATCCCGTCGCCTTGTGCGGCGGGATTCGTCGTTTCTGGGACAGAGTATCTGCACCGGCCGCCGAAGGTTAAGGAAAGTGCTGTTAACCAGGCGATTTGTTGAAGCTTGGGGCTGTGCGTATATTTATCGAAGTCGCCGCGAGGTAGCCGGGAGGTTAACTGGTGGTAGATGTTCGGGCAATGTTTGTTCGGCGGGTTTGACTTTGGTTGAGCTTGTTGGGTAAGGTTGTTCGGGCCGCCGCAAGAGGGTTAACGTTTGGTTAATTTTTGTTGTGGTGTGCGGATGATGTTTGAGAACTCAATAGTGTGCCAATGTACTTTTTGTGTTGGTTGATTTTTATTGTTCTGGCCGTGATGCGTTGTATGTGTGTTGCGGTTGGTGTATGCCGGATGGCGCTTTTCCTTTAAGCGGCGTCATTGTAAATAATATTAAGTTGTTTGGGCGTATTGATTTAAATCTTCTAACTAGGCCAGCCTCCTTTTTGCCCCGTCGGGTTGGGGGTTGGTTGGATTTTTTCTTTATGTAATTTTTGGATAGCCAGTCCGTGCTGTGCACGGTTTGGTTTGTCTGTTTGTTAGGTTTGGGCTTTTCACGGCCTTTTTTGTGGAG